>JANQKX010000684.1 GCA_028280915.1 Kiloniellaceae bacterium | reverse complement strand
GCCGATCCAAAGTCTGCCCATCCAAAGTCGGCCGATCCAAAGCCTGCCGGTCGCGGCGCGGCCCAAGGCGGATGGGACCAAGACTAATAAGGTCGGCCGGCCGCCGCAGCCGGCCTCGCTGGACGCGGCTTCCTTTGGCCGGGCGTCGGTTAAGCCGGCACCCTGCAGCCCAGCTCCCGCCGCATCATCTGATACTGCGGCGGCAGGTGACCCAGTCCAGCCGAGGCCATCTGCTCCCAAGCCCGTCACTGCCAGTCCTGCGCCGGAGCCGGCCTTAAAACGGTCCGCGAAGCTCGATCCCGCGCCCTTGGGCCGCGTGCTGGCACAGTCCAAACCGGCAACCTTGGCCGCGATCAAAGCCTCCGGCGCCACTCAGGAATCCCCTGCGCCGGGGCTGTCCGCGGGGCCGGCCCCGGTTCTGACGTCGGGCCAAGCGATCCCGTCGCCGAAAGAACCTCAAGAAGGAACCCCGCGGTCGGAGGCGGGAGCACCGCAGGCGCCGCCGGCCATGGGCGCGCCCGGCCCGGAGAGGGGCCCGGAGAGGAAAGGCGACGCGGGACAGGCGCCCGAAACAACCGGTTCGGGCCTCAAGGGGGTCAATGAAACAATTGCCGTTCCGGCCAGGGATACCGGCGTTTTTGCCGCTGATGCCGGCGCGCCCAAGCGCCGGGCCCCTTGGGCCCTGGCGGCCGGGGGCGTGATGCTTCTTGCCCTGGCGCTCTGGGGCCTGTTCCCCGCGTCAGATCCCGAGCCGGGCGCGGCGCGGGTCCCCGCGGCTGCTCCGGCCAAGGCGGCGCAAGAGGTTCCGGTCGAGGCGACCACCGTGGCGAAGGTCCCCCTTGCCGAACCCACCGTGCCTCAGGACACGGCTGTCCCGGCCGCGGTCCTGCCCGGCCAGTCCGGCGTGCTTGACGGGTCCGTTGCGGCGGCCAGCGGGATGACTCCCCAATCCGCCGCGGTCAATACCGATCCGGCAGGCCTCAAGCCGACGAGCCCCGGGCCGGCAGATCTTGATGATGGGGCCGTCGCCCAAGCACTGGGCGGCCAGAGGGAAGCCGGGCTGCCGGCGGCGGGAGCCGGTGACCTGGACGGGGGGACAGCAGACCGCAAGTCGCTGTCGGGAGCCGACCAGACGGCCTCCATCCCCATCGTCGATCCGCTGCCGGAAGGTTATGTGGTGCAGCTTTATTCGGCCAAGATCCTGGCGGCGGCGGAAAAGGAGGGCCTGCGCCTTCAATCGTCTCTGGCGTCGGCGCTGGACGGCAAGAAGCTTGCGATCGAAAAGGCGGAGGTCGCCGGCAGCGGCACCTTTTACCGCCTGCGCAGCCCGACCTTGCCCGACCGGCCGGCGGCGGAAGCCCTCTGCGCCAAGATCAAGGCGAGCGGCCAAGACTGCTTGGTGGTCAAGCGGCGGTAAGCGCGGGGGCATGGATTCGGCGGGCGGTGAGACCGCCACTTCAGGTCAACTGAACCCGAAATCGATGTTTGTCGCTCCCGGACGGCCTTATCCCTTTGCCATTCGGGTCAAATCCTCGCCGGAGAAGCGGAAATACACTTTTTCCGTTACCCGCTCCGCGGCGAGGCCATCATAAAAACCAAGGGCGCCCGGATTGTCTGTTTCAGCCGTCCAATCGAAGCGCCGGCATCCCTCTTCGAGGGCGAATTCGGCCAGGAACGCCATCATCCGCTTGCCGATGCCCTCTCCCCGGGCGGATTGGCTGACATAGAGGTCCTTCATGAACAACGTCCCATGCTCGCTCAAGGACGGGAGCAGAATGGCAAAGGTCGCAAACGCCACCGGGGCATCGCCCAGTCGGCCCACAACGGCACGGCAGCCGGCGCTGCCATCGGCGATGCGGTGCGCGGCAGCCTGCGTCATGGCTTGGGCACCGGGGTTCTCACCCCAATAGTGATGATTTGCCTGAAGCATCAGGTCGGCCAAGTCGGCCTGATCATCCCGCCCCACAAAGCTGACATTAAAATCGGTCATCGGAACCCGTCGCCCGTTTGCGGCTGTTGAGAGAACCGGGCGCTATTTTAAACTCTATCCCGGGACGGCCCAAGGTGACGTTTCGGCGACTGTGCTCAGTCTTCGTCGCAGCGGTGCAGGATTTCCGTGTCCACCCGGCGCCATTCCAGGGTGTCCGGGCCGCGCTTAACCAGCTTTTGGTTATTGTTGGGGTAGACAAAGACCTGTTCACTGCCGCTGGGACCGTAGACGGCGTTCATGGGCTTGCAGCTCTCTTCCGACCCGTTGCAGGCTTCCATGACGATCTCGTTTGCCGACTTGAAGGAGAAGCGATACCACTCGTAGGAGCCGCAGCGCGGGCTCCATTTGCCGCTGAAATAGCTTTGATTGACGCCCATGGACGGGTTGGTGTCTTCGAAAGTGGCCAAGACCTCGCAGCCATTGGGGTCCAAGGCGCGGAAATTGCAGTTGGCCACGGCCTCGGCGGTGGCCCGCTCCTGGCTTTCCGCGCCGCAGCTGGAGGAAAAGGTGCCGACCGCCGCCGAATGGGCAATGGCTCCGAAACCGGGCAGGGTGCAGGTGGTGACCGCGTTGCAGTCGGTGCCGCCGGCCTTGACGCAGTTCTCCTCGGCCGCGGCGATAGCATCGGCCAGGTTTTCGCGCACCTCGTAGGTATAAACGCCTTTGTTCTGGTCCGTCGCCACGGCTGATGCGGCTTGGGCCGAACCGGCACTGAAACCGGCGACCACTCCCGCAAGGCCGATCGAGGCAATGATTGCGGAAAAAAACTTTCCCGGTTTTGCGGCGGCAGGCAGATCAAAGGACATAACGAGATCCCACAGTTGGCGCGAAGGGGTCAAACAGGGCCGCACCGACAGGAAAACACCCCGGCGACAATCCTTTCCCCTGAAAGAAACACTTCCAAAGAAGAAAAGCTCCCCAGGTGACGTCTATTCCGTTTCAGTTTCGGTGGATTCCCCGGCCATGGCTTCGGATTTTTCGCCCTTGTACCAGGGGCAATTTTCCTTGCTGGCGACGGCGGTTTCGAAGTTACCCTCAGTATTGGAATACTGGGAATAGACCGGCGAGCCGTCGGGCATGCACAAGGGATCCAAAAGGGTTCCCACATTTCTTGTATCCCGATCCTGAGCGCACGCGGCTAGAAAACTCAATGATAGAACAGCCAAACCCATTTTGAGCATGAAATAGCTCCCTTACTTTGAGAAAACGAATCGGGCGGATCGGCGAATCCGGCGGGAGCCTAACATGTGATTCATGTGAATCAATCGCAAATGCCACCCATATTCACGAAGCCGGCTCCTTGGCTTTGCGGAATTCTGCCAGTAAACAGTTGATCAAGACCTAAGAACCCACAAATACCCGACAATTTACGCCCGGCCGTCCGGCGGCCGAAAAACGAGCTTTTTTATATGGTCAAACCATCCAAGACAGAACATCCGACGGACCAGCCTCCCGCCCTTTTAGGTGTTTGGCGCCGGCCCGTGCCGTTTTCCGTGGCCTTGGGCACCAGTATCGGCCTGTTGGTCATGCTGGCGGTTCTCCTGGTCTTGGTCATTCAATGGAACAGCAATCGCATCAATACCCTGGAGCTGCTGAACCAACGGGCCGAAGAAATCGTCAGCCGCATCCAAAGCGGCGTGGACGGCCACCTGTCGCCGGCCGTTGATCAGGCGGCCTTCATCGCCGAACGCTTTGCCGAGGGCCGATTGACCCTGAGCGATAAGGAGAAACTGGCTGACTTCCTGACGGGGGCGTTATCGGGCACGCCGCAGATTTCCACCCTGACCGTCTGGGGGCCGGAATTAACCTATTACGGGGTAACGCGCGATGAAAACGGCAAACCCCAGCCCCTGTCCGGCCGGCCCAACAACGTGGAATCGGCGCGGAAGGCGGCCAAGGAACTGGCCGATTCCCAGGAGGCCTTTTGGGGCGAATTCGTCTACAATCAAAAAGACACCCTGATCAATCTTCGTCAGCCCCTGCATGTTGACGGCAAATTCATCGGTTTTCTCATCGCCGCGATTACCGTGCCGGAGCTGTCGGAGCTGGTGGACCGGGTCGGCGGGCATTTCGATGCCACCGCCTTTATCCTTTTTGGCCGCGACAAGGTTCTGGCCCATCCCCTTTTGGTCTCGGCGCCCGGCGGCCGCTCACAACAGGACCCCTTGTTCGGGCGCGAGGATTTCGATGACGAGGTCTTGTCAAGCTTGTGGAATGGCGCGCCGGTGGAAGGCTTCCAAAAGGCGGCCGAGCAAAATATCCACGTGGTGGAGATCAACGGGGCAAATGACGATTTCATCGCCATTTACAAGCCGGTGGAGGACTATGGCAATACGCCTTGGCTGATGGGGGCCTGGTTTCCCGAGCAGGACATCGCCGCGGAGCTGACCCGGCTGTGGTGGGCCGGGATTGTCGGCATCGTGGTGCTGCTGATCGCCATTGCGGCGGCGGTTTTGCTGGGTCGTATCATCGCCGGCCCCATTCGCCGGGCGTCGGCCGGCAGCGCGCGGATCGGCGATCTGGAACTGGCCGAGGTGGAGAACCTGCCGGGCAGCCACATCTTGGAGCTCAACGAGCAGGCCCGCGCCTTTAACCGTATGTTGGTGGGGCTGCGCTTGTTCGAATCCTATGTGCCCCGGCGCTTGGTGCAGCGTTTGATCCGGCGGGACGGCAAGGGCCACTTGGAGTCCCGGGAGCGGGAGTTGACCATCATGTTCTCAGACATCGTCGGCTTCACCACGGCGGCGGAGAAACTGGCGGCCCGGGATGTGGCCAATTTCCTCAACAAGCACTTCGCCCTGGTGGGCGCCTGCGTGGAGGCCCAGGACGGGACGGTGGACAAGTTCATCGGCGACGGCCTGATGGCCTTTTGGGGCGCACCCGATGCCCAGGACAACACCGCCCTTCGGGCCTGCCGGGCGGCCCTGGCCATTTCCCGGGCGATCGAGGAAGACAATCAAGCCCGCCAGGCTGAGGGCAAGCGCCCGGTCAGGGTGCGCATCGGTCTGCACACCGGGCCGGTGGTGGTCGGTGACATCGGCTGGCCGGGGCGCCTCAACTACACCATCGTCGGCGATGCGGTGAACACCTGCCAGCGTCTGGAGCAGGCGGGCAAATCCCACGATCGCGGGGACGCCGTGACCATTCTCATCAGTGCGCGGACCCGCACCGCGGCCGGCCCCAGTTTGCAGGTGGAAGAGGCGGGTGCCTTTGCTCTGCGCGGACGCAGCGAATCCTTGACGGTCTACCGCCTGCTCGGCGAATCTTGCTAATGGAAACGCCTTTTTGGGCCGTTTTGCCGGCTTGGATTCACCTTAATTCACGCCGCTGCGGCAAGGGATCGCGCCGATTCGCCGTCTGCAAAGGCCGATCTTCAAAAAAATAAATCTTATTTTTTGTACATTTTTTGCCGGCTCGGTGAGGGCCGATGGCCCCCGAGGACTCGGCCGCAAGAGGATAGGGGAGCATAATTGAGTGACATTAATGCTGGAAAGATACGTGGGGAAAATCCGGCAAGCTTCTGATTTTTATAAAATCGAAAGGTCATCTAATCTTGTAACTTGTAGAATTTGCAAATTCATCCAAGAGCAATGTCAAGCCGGGCCGAAAAAAATCGGGTTTTTTTCTGACTGGAAATAAAAAATTAACCATTGATGATTTGTTAACCATTTGTTAACCATTGTTACGTTATCCATATATAGTGGTTCCGCGAAGCTAAGGGACCATTGATAGCGTGCATAGCTTACTTTCTCCCTGTCTACTTGCCCCAGCTCTCCGTGAGGTGGGGCTTTTTTTGACCGGGCAGCAGCGGCCTGTTGGGTCGGCCAGGCGCCCCTTGACGCCTTATCGCGCGGGCCCGAAGGCCTATGGTAGGAGGGCCGCCAAGCGGTCGGCGATCTGTGACGGGTGATCGTTGAACCGGACCTCAAGCTGGTAGCCTTCAGCCCAGACGATCTCCGTTTCGAAATCTCCCAAGCGGGCGTGGTGCAACACCGCCTTGGAACCGAAGCTAAATGCCTCTCTGATTTGGATCAGCGCGGTCTCGGCGCTCACGTTCACGATGACGCAATTCAGTTCGCGGCCCCGTGCCGTCAAGGTGCCGGACCAGAGCACGGTCGTACGCGGATAGGGCTCGGCCGGATGGTCCTGACCAGTTTCGGGGGCCTGACCAATACTGGGTGAATGTGGATCTGACATCGTCGTCTCTTTTTCAAATCGGCGCGCGTTACTGGGTGGCTTGGGAAGCGGCGTCGGCGCCCGGGTCGGCCGGCGTTGAGCTGCCGGACGCGGGGACCAGGGCGAGCGGGGCCGTGCTCTCCGGCAAGGGCAGTTGTTCCACGGCCACTGGAACCAAGGAGGTTGGCGTTGCCGCCGACACGTCCTCGCTGGTTTTGAAGCGCTGCGCGGATGTGGGGTCGGGGTCAGCCGTCCCGCCGTTTGCCGGCGGGTCTGCGGGCGCCACGACGGGCGCGCCGAGTCCGGTGTCCGT
>JANQKX010000670.1 GCA_028280915.1 Kiloniellaceae bacterium | reverse complement strand
AGGGCCTATGATCCCGGGCTGGGCCGGGGCTTGCAAGCACCATCCCGCCCAGGGCGAGACATCGCTGACATCAGCCACGGCGAGTTCGGCCAGAAGGGCGCCCCAGCTGTAAAAGCTGTCCGTGTCCGGCTGATCGGTGATGGCGCCGCTTTCCGCGTGGTAGTTCTCGCCGCATTGCCGGTCTTTCCAGCCCTGCTGGAAGAGGCGCCAGCTCTTGTCCGCCAAGGCGGCGGCGTCCTTGTCCCGGCCGGCGCGGCGCAGGCCGTGATAGACCCAAAAGTTCAGGGGGCCCCAGACCCGGCCGCGCCAATAGACGTTGTCGCCATAGGCCGGATCGTCCCGGGTGATGGAGGGCAGGCCCACCGGGCCGCCGAACTTATCAGAGTTATCCAGATAACCCGTGATCAGGGAGTCGATTTGGCGGACGCTGCCGATGCCCGCGACCAGGGGGTAAAAGGAGGTGGGGGCCAGGGGAGCGACAAAGCGCCCGTCCAGCATGCGGTTGGCGAAGACGCCCCGGCTGTCATCCCACAGCCAGTCGGCGATGCGCGCCTTGTGAGCGTCCATCTGTTCCCGCAGGCGCTCCGCGATGTCCCCGTGACCGAGCCGATCGGCCATGAGGCCGAGGATCTCCCCGTCCAGGGCGAGCAGGCTGTTGACGGCCACGTCGGCGGCCAGCAGCAGGCCGGATTCCTCGTCGAAGGGCACCGGGTCGTGCAGGGGCGAATTGTCCATGGTGGATTCGTCCTTGGCCGCCAGCTTGGTGCCCTTGTAAAGGCCGTCCCCCGCATCCAAGGAGGTGCCGAAGGCCACCAAGCCGGTCTCGCCCAGGCGCCGGCGGGCCCACCACCAATCGTAGTTGCGCAAGAGCCCATGGAAATACCGGCTCAGCAGGCTTTCGTCGCCGCTCTGCAAAAACAGCGTCCAGATCACGTAGGACGCGATGGGCGGCTGGGTCCGGTCGAGCCAGGCGTCGTTGCCCGTCACCAGGCAGGGGAAATTGCCCGCCTCGGTCTGCCAGGCAAAGACGGCGTCCAGGTTATGCCGCGCCCTTTCCAGGTCGAAGCGGCCCCACAAAAGGGCGTTATAGAGGATGTCGTCCAACCAGACCCCGAAACCGCCGAACTTGTGGCTGGTCCAGAAGCGGCTGAGCACCGTGTAGGGCCGATGGTTGATGAAATCGAAAGTGTGGTTCCACGCCATCACATCGTGCACCGCCGCCAGCGCCCCTTGCGCGCCGGCACCGCCGGCCGGCGGTTTGTTTTCAGGTTGCGGCGAGGGGAGACGAGGCTTCGCGAGCGCAGGGGAGCCGGATTTGCTGACGCTCAGGCGGAGGGTCATGGCCGGGGCTTCTTCCAGGTTGAAGCGCAGGGCGGCGAAGTGCCCGGCCGTGCCCCGGGAGGCCAGGTAGAAATAGCCGTGGTCGAAAAGCTCCCGTTCCAGGGCCTCCAGGTCATCATGAAAGGTGGTCATCAGGGGCTTTTTCGCCGCCACCGCCTGCAGCTGGAAATCACCTTGGGATCCAGCCAAGCGGCCGCTGGCGGGATCGTAGATCAGGCTGAGATCCTCGCCGCCGTGTACGCAGATCAGGACCCAAAAGCGTAAACCCCACTCTCCGAAGCCCTTGGTGTGCCAGGTAATTTCAATACTGTCGTCGGCGCCAAAACGACACCGCCAGTCCAGCGCCGTGCCCGCGTGGCTCAGGTCCAGGGCGAGGGAGTCCCCGTCGATGGGGCGCGGCCCGAAGATGACGCCCGGCCCGGGGGACAGACGGGTGGACTTGTTTTGACTGGCCGCATAGAGCACCGGCGTGATGATCAGACCGGAAGCCGGATGGCGCAGCTGGGCCGGCAGATCGGCGTTCCAGGTGCCCCAGCCCAGGGATGGCGCGGTCATGACGGGACCCATTGGGATAAAATCTCGTCCGTGGTGGCCAACTCGATCTGCTGGTCGAAACGGGGGTAGACCAAATCCAGACAGGCCTGGTGGGAGGCTTCAGAGGAACTGGCGACCGCGTCGGTGGCGATCACCACCCGGTGACCCAGGTCCACCGCCGTCAAGGCCGTGGCCAACACACAAACGTCGGTCTCCACGCCCGAGAAGATAAGGGCGCTGGGCGCTTCCTGGTCCAAGCGCTGGGCAAAGGCCGGGTCGTGAAAGCTGTCGTGGGTGGGTTTGTCGAAGACGTTTTCCGACATGGCGCGGGGGGCCAGCTCCCCATGGAGATCCAGGATGTCCCCGCCGGCTTTCTCCTGAGTCACCTCGCTCCAATGGGTGTAATAGCGCTGCCAGGTGCCCGGCGCTTCCGCGGCGGTCTTGGCGGTGATGAAACGGGTAAAAAGGCTACGTTTGGGGGCATGGTCGCTGAGCCGGGCGATGTTGGGCAGGATGGCAAGGCCAGCGGCCCCGAACCAGGGCCCCGGCTCCAGGAATATGCGCTGCATGTCGATGCAGACATGAAAGGCCCGCTGGTCCAAGGGACCAAAGGATAAGCCGCTCACCTGATATCACCTGTCATTTTCGTCAAATCCCCCTTGAGTTGGCCCCGGAGAATATCAGGTTTGCGACGGCTAAAAAGGGGTCTTGCTCACCAGCCGAGGAAAAAGCCGCGCTCCCGCGGATATGGACTCCTCATCTCTATGTCATCACGTTTGTCATGGTGCTTTTGTTGGCAGCGGCTCGAGAAATGGAGATCCTTATTGGCTGTAATCGGGCGCCAAACGATTGACCATGCGAATCCAGCCTGGCCATTCGATCGAGCCATCGTAGCGGTATTCCCTCGATGACCGCATTTGTTCCCAAATCTTCTGGGCAGCGTGATCGGGAATTTTATTCAGATCCTCGCCGCAGGCCATGGCGGCGGCTTGCGCATCGCAGGCCTGGGACAGGTAAAAGGTGAGGAAAAAGGCTTCGGCGGCTGTCTGACCAATGGCGTAAAAGCCGTGATTTCGCGCGATCAAGACCTGTTTGCCCTCAAAGGCCTTGGCAAAATCGCCGCGAAAAGTCTCGTCCTCATCGAATATGTAGGGCCAGTATCCCAAGCGGGGCAAAACAAAGAGGGCCGGCTGGGTCACAGGCAATAGGCCGCATTTCAGCATGGAAATGACCATGACAGGCTTTGCGTGGCCGTGGATCAGGCAGTTTATCTCTGGGCGGCTATCAAAGATCGGCACAAACAAGTTGAGGATGCCCGCGTTCAAGCCGTTGATCTGCCCAAAAGGCAAAGGCTCACCGTCATGGACATCGACACCATCAAAGTCACAACGCACCAAGTCGCTGGCCTTCACATCATCAAAGAAGACACCGAGCCGGTGTGTGATGATGTGTTGGGGATTTTCCGAGCACCGCAGCCCCACGGCTTGATTGGTTGCATCCCCCATTCGGTGCAGCGCCATCAAGCGGCAGAGCGCGGCCACATTGAGCCGGTCCGCCCATTCGGCGTCAGAGAAATGGGATGGGTTCTTGGCGCGGCAAGTTGTTGTCATGGCAGTCCTCCAATCGGTTTGGAGGTGCGATTTAGGCATGATCGAAAAGCGCGATCTTTCCGATTTTCACATAATACTTTATGTTTTCTGCCAAAATATGGATGCCTTGAATGAAAAACGAACCGCTCCGCGTCGATTTCTTGTTGGTCGATGGCTTTATGATGGCGGCCTTCGTTCTCGCCCTTGATGCCCTTCGTCTGGCGAACTGGCGATCCGGCCAGCGCCACTTCCGATGGAGTGTGCGGACTTCCCATGATAAACAGGCGGAAGCCAACAATGGCATGATCGTTCAACCCGATGGGGACCTGCTGTCCGGCCCCAACCCCGACGCGGTTTTCATCTGCGCCGGGTTTTCGCCGGAACGGGGCTGCACGCGGCGAGTCCTTTCATGGCTTCGATCCGTCGAACGGGGCGGTGCGGTCTTGGGTGGCTGGGATACCGGCCCCTTAATCCTGGCCGAGGCCGGCCTCATGCACGGCCGCAGGATGGCCATCCATTGGCAGGTGGCATCATCGGTTCGCGATCGTTATCCCGATATTGAAATTACAAGTGATGGTTTTGAGGTTGGGAATCGGCGTTTGACCGGCGCAGGGGGCTTGCCCACCTTCGATCTCATGCTCGAGTTCATTGGAGGTCATGCGGGCCCGGCCACTGCGCGGGCGGTCGCGGAGAGCGCCAACAGGCATACACTGGGATTGGGCGATGTCTCCTGGATGGGCCTAGTTCAACGGGACAACCATGATGCGCAATGGGTATCAAAGGCGATGGGCATCATGGCGCAGCAAATCGAAATACCTATGGGGATTCCGGTTATCGCAAATCTTTGTGGACGATCCGAACGTTCCTTTTATCGTGATTTTCGTCGCGCGACAGGCATGTCACCCAAATCCTTCTACCTGCAAATGCGACTTCAGCGGGCCCGTGACTTGCTGATGCAGTCAAATTTAAGCATCACCGAGGTTGCCATGATGACGGGCTTTTCCTCCTTGTCGCGCCTATCGCAGGCTTACCGGAATCATTTTGGCGATTCGCCAAGGAGCGCGCGCAAACGCAGTGCGTGGCTCGATATGCCTTCGCGGTCCGTGCCCACCAGGGCAAGGGGAGGTCTGATCATGACAGAATCCGAGATTTGATGCCCGTCGCCAAAAAGTTCCTGTCGCGGCCCCGCCGAAGTTGATTTACGGTTTTTCCGACACTTCTCCGTTTTTCGCTTAGGGCCACCTTTGGCTCAAGAATGCGTTTGGCACCATAACGCTGGTTGGCCAATCAACGTCGCTTGAATCTCCATATCAATTCGAAGATTACGTGATCACAGTTAATCTTGCTGAAAATGTAGTGGTTTGCACCTTTGGGTGATCGGCTCAACAAAACTGGAAATCATGATTGCGCCAGGGGGCGTCATTGTGTAAATTCAAACTGTGATCACAGTATGCACATGATGGTGGGCTGACCAAAAGAGCGCTTGTGGTGTTTCTCCCGGTACCGAATTCTCAAAAGGTGCCGGGATTTTCAAAAAAGTGCCGGGATTTTCAAAAAAGCCGATCGTTGTGACCGTTTGATGCCGGAACGCTACGTGGGGGGCCCGTGTCAAAAATCCCGCCGACAGGGCCCGGCATAAAACCCTGATGGAAAACAGAGAGGCTAGAAATGAACCAATTTGATGATTTGTGTTCCCGTTTCGCCGCCGGGCGTGTGAGCCGGCGGGATTTCATTCGCCAAAGCACCGCTCTGGGCTTGCTGGCCGCGGCGCCCGCCGGTCTGTTGAGCAAGGCGGCCCAGGCCGAAGCGCCGCAAAAGGGCGGTCACCTGCGGGTGGGCTCGGTGCAGGGCTCGACCACCGACACCCTGGATCCGGCGACGCTCAGCAGCGGTTTTGTGAACCTGCTCTGGTACACCATTCACGGTCAGCTGACGGAGGTGAACGCGGACGGTCAGCTCGAGCCTTTGCTGGCGGAATCCTACGAGCCCGACGGCAGCCCGGACAAATGGGTGTTCAACCTGCGCCCGGGTGTTGAGTTCCACAACGGTAAGACGGTGGATTCCAACGATGTGATCGCTTCGCTGCGCCGCCACCAAGGCGAAGATTCCAAATCGGCGATGAAGTCCGTGGCCGAGTCGATTGAGTCCATGGACGCCGATGGGCCGTCGCGGGTGATATTCTCCCTGAAAGAACCCAATGCCGATTTCCCCTTCGCGCTGAGTGCCAGTTCCCTGTCGATCTTGCCGGCCAAGGACGACGACGTGGACCTGAGCGGGATCGGCGCCGGCGCCTACATCTCCCGGGACTTCGAGCCGGGGGTGCGGGCTTCGGTGGAGCGCAACCCCAACCACTACGTGGACGGCAAGGCCCATGTGGACTCGGCGGAGATTTTTGTGATCGCCGATTCGGCGGCGCGGACCAACGCCCTGGTGACCGGGGAGATCGACATCAGCGGCGACATCGAAGCCAAGACCGCCCATTTGTTGGCCCAGCGCCCGGGTGTCACGGTCGAGGACACGGTGAGCACCCAGCACTATACCTTCCCCATGCGCACGGACCTGGCGCCCTTCGACAATCCAGATGTGCGCATGGCCTTGAAACTGGCGGTGGATCGGGAAGAGGTCTTGCAGAAGATCCTGCGCGGCCGGGGCTCCCTGGGCAATGATCACCCCATCAGCCCGGCCAACCGTTTCCACAATGCCGACCTGCCCCAGCGGGCCTATGATCCGGAAAAGGCCAAGTGGCACTTGAAGCAAGCGGGCATGGAAGGCCTGGAGGTGGAGCTGGTGGCCTCCGACGGACTCTACCCGGGTGCCACGGACACCACCTTGCTGTTTGCCGAGCACGCCGCCAAGGCGGGCATCAAGATCACCCCCAAGCGGGCGCCGGACGACGGCTATTGGTCCGACGTCTGGCTGGTGGCGCCCTGGTCCGCCAGTTACTGGAGCGGCCGGCCCACGGAAGACTGGATGTTCACCCAAGGCTATTCGGCGGAGTCCAACTGGAACGAGTCCTATTGGAAAAACGATCGTTTCAATGAGCTGCTGAAAGCCGCACGGGGTGAATTGGACGAGGCCAAGCGCCGGGACATGTACCATGAAATGCAGGCCATTTGCCGCGACGACTGCGGCTCGGTGATCCACCTTTTCGCCAATCACATTCTGGCCTTCCGCGATAACGTGCATCACCCGGAAAAGGTGGCCGGCAACTGGGAATTCGATGGTTACAAAATCATCGAGCGCTGGTGGCTTACCTAAGGTTCGTTTGAGCCTCCAAATCCAAAAACGTGACCCCTTGGGCGCCTCCGGGCGCCCTTTTTTTGGACCCGGCGGGTGCTTTTGCCTTTATCCCGGGCGGGGCCGCAAAAAATCGGCGGAGCCGTGCATTTTTCACTGTCCATGGGCCGAAATAGCCAATAGGGTCCCGCCTCAAAATTTCCGGCACGAGGCATCGCTATGAAGGCTGCAGTCTGTTACGAATTCGGGAAACCCCTGGTTATCGAGGACCTGTCCATCGACCCGCCCAAGGCGGGCGAGGTGAAGGTGCGCCTGGCCGCTTGCGCCATTTGTCACAGCGACATTCACTATATGGAAGGGGCCTGGGGCGGCGTCCTGCCGGCGGTCTATGGCCACGAGGCGGCCGGCGTGGTCGAGGAAGTGGGGGACGGCGTGGCCGGCATTGCCCCCGGCGACCACGTGGTGGTGACCCTGATCCGCTCCTGCGGCCATTGCTACTACTGCGCCCAGGGTGACCGGCATATCTGCGACACCAAGTTCCCCCTGGACCGGGAGCAGCGCCTGCACAAGGAAGGCGAAGATAAAGTGTACCAAGGGCTGCGCACCGGCGCCTTCGCCGAATACGTGGTGGTGGAAGAGTCCCAACTGGCGGTCATTCCCAAGGACGTGCCCCTGGAAAGCGCGTCCCTTTTGGCCTGCGGCGTGATCACCGGCCTGGGCGCCGTGGTGAACACGGCCGCCGTGCCCTCGGGCAGCTCGGTAGTGGTGATCGGCACGGGCGGCGTGGGCCTCAATTCCGTGCAGGGCGCACGGCTGTGCGGTGCCCACCCCATCATCGCCATGGACCTTTCCGACGACAAGCTGACGGCGGCCAAGAACTTCGGCGCGACCCACGGCATCAACCCGAAAAACCAGGATGCCAAGGAAGTGGTGCTGAGCCTCACGGACGGCCGGGGCGCCGATTATGTCTTTGTCACCGTGGGCAGCACCAAGGCCATCGAGCAGGGCCTGGGCCTGTTGCGCAAGGCCGGGTCCCTTGTGATCGTGGGCATGCCGGCCATCGGCGAGACCTTCGACGTGGAAGCCCTGGATTTCGCTGATGCCAGCCAGCGCATCATGGGCTCCAAGATGGGCTCCACCCGGCTGAACGTGGATATCCCCAAGCTGGTCAGCCTCTATCAGGAAGGGCGCCTGAAGCTGGACGAGTTGATCAGCGGGCGCTACCCCATCGAGGAGATCAACGAGGCCATCGCCTCGGTGAACCGGGCCGAAGCCCTGCGCAACGTGATCGTCTTTGATTGACTATCAGAATTTGGCTGGCCTTTTGCAAAGCAGGGACTAAGGCTTTGTTGCTAAGTTCTCGAAGCCTAGGGTACTGTCCAGAATCTTTCGCACATTTGGTTATGCGACGGCTCCGTTGGTTGATATTTTATCCGCGTAGAGCGGCGCCATGTTCATGTATTTTTGGG
>JANQKX010000643.1 GCA_028280915.1 Kiloniellaceae bacterium | reverse complement strand
GGGGCGGTTTTTCCGCATGGAAAGCAGCCGTTCCACGGCGGGCAGTGGCCTGGGGCTGTCCCTGGTGGCGGCCGTCGCCCAGTTGCACTGGGGCACGGTGCGTTTGGGCGACAATCACCCGGGTTTGATCGCCACCATCGCCATTCCGGTTTCCCAGGACGGGGAGTAACGGCGCCACGCCGTGACGGTGTCGGGCGCGGCCGGTTTGTCTCCGTCCCCGCTTTGCCCTAAGTTTATCCTTGAGGACGTCAGTTTGGGATTGAGCCGATGCTCAAGGGATATCGTTTGGAGCTGCGCCGCTACGAGGGTGCGGACCGGGCCCATAGCCACGACCACCACCAGATCGTCCTGCCCCTGCAGGGCTGGATGGAAATGGACGTGGACGGGCGGCAAGAGGCGGTCACCGGCCGCCACGCCGCGGTCATCCCTGCCGGCCGGCAGCACCATTTCGACGTGTCGGCGGAGAACCACTTCTTGATCCTGGACGTGACGGCCCGGGACCTGTCCTTCGCGGCCTGGCCGCCGGTCCCGGGGAGGGACCTTTGGGCGGTGGCGGAGGCCGAGCCTTTCGTGCCCTTGGATCCGGCCTTTTCCCGGTTTTGCGGTTTTGTCGCCAATGAACTGACCGCCTATGACCAGCAGGGCTGGGCGCAGGACGGCTTGTCCCGCAGCTTGCTGGAAGCCTTGGCCCGGCGCATGGATCTGCCCCAGGAGAGCGAACCCGTGGCGCTGGGCCGTGCCAAGGCCTTCATGGCGGCTCGTTTCGAGCAAACCCTTGATGTGGGCGATATTGCCCGCGCCGCCCACGTGAGCCCCAGCCGCCTGTTTGCCCTGTTCCGCGATCATTTGGGCACCAGCCCCCAGGGTTTTCTGGCGGATCTGCGCATGGAACGGGCGGCGGGGCTGTTGATGAAAACCGAGCTGAGCGTGGCCCAGGTTGCCTTGGCGGTGGGTTACGGTGATCAAAGTGCCTTTTCCCGGGCCTTTCGCCGCCATCTGGGGCAGAGCCCCGGGGCCTATCGCCGGGCCCGGCGGGCAGAGAGTAGCTTCGGCACAAAAACCGAGAGTCCCGGCCAAGACCGTGGCGGCCCGGCGTCCTAGATTTCCGGTCAAGGGGCGCTATCCCCGAAACGGCAACCCATAAAATAGGAAAGGGAACGTCATGACCAAGCGGCTGACGGACTATGAGGTTCTGACCTTCGATTGTTACGGCACCTTGATCGACTGGGAATCCGGCATTTGGGACGCCCTGCAGCCCCTGCTCATGGCCAATGGGCGCGGCGACATCACCCGCGTCGACGGCTTGGCGGCCTTCGGTGAGCTGGAGCACGCGCAAGAAGCCGCCACGCCCGACCTGATCTATCCGGAGTTGCTGCGCAAGGTGCACCAAGGCATCGCCGCCCGCTTCGACATGAAAACCAGCGCTGAGCTGGATGATGCTTTTGGCGACTCCGTGCCCCATTGGCCGGCCTTTCCCGATACGGCGGACGCTCTGCGCGAACTCAAGACCCGCTTTAAGCTGGTGATTCTCTCCAACGTGAACCGGGACGGCTTTGCCGCCTCCAACCGCAAGCTGGGGGTCGCCTTCGACGCCATCTACACGGCCCAGGACGTGGGCAGCTACAAACCGTCCGATGCCAATTTCCAATACCTCCTGGACCACCTCAAATCGGATCTGGGCTTGGAAAAGGAAAGCGTGCTGCACACCGCCCAGAGCCTTTTGCACGATCACGTGCCCGCCAGTCGTTTCGGCCTGGCCAAGGCCTGGATCGATCGCCAGGGTTTGTCGAAAGGGGGACACTGGGGGGCCACGGCGCCGGTCGCCGAACGGCCCGAGATGGATTTCATCTTCCCCACCATGGGCGCCCTGGCCGAGGCGGTGAAGGCGGAAGGGGGTTAAGGGGACTTGCCGTTGGCCTTGGCCGCCAAGAGGTCCCGCACCACGGTCAAGAAGGCCTTGATCAGGTGGGATTCCCGCCGCTCGTGCAGGCAGACCACGTGGTCGATGGTGAAGATATCCGCGTCGTTGATGCGCCGGGTGGTCAGGTCCTTGTGGGGGATGAATTCCGCGTCGGAGACCACCCCCACGCCCAGACCGTTGCGCACCGCCAGCCAAATCGCCTCGCGGCTGCCGATTTCGATCACCCGGGCGGGCGACACACCGGCCTCGGCGGCCGCATCGTCAAAGGCCTGGCGGGTCATGGAGCCGTTCTCCCGCAGCACCAACTGCTGATCGGCAAAATCGTTGATGGACAGGCTGCGCTTCTTCGCCAGGGGGTGATCCCGGCGCAGGAAAGCCACGATCTCGTGCCGGCTGTAGGGCAGTTCGTATACCCGGGGGTCCTGACCGCTGTTGGTCAGCACCGCCACGTCCACCTGGAATTCCAGCAAACGCTCCAAGAGGTCCTGGGAATTGCCGGTGGCCACGCTGAGCTCGATCTTGGGGTAGCGGTCGTGGAAGGCGCTGACCATTTCGGTGACGTGAAAGGGGCCGACCGCTCCCAGTTTCAGATGGCCGATATGAAAGCCGCTCAAGGCGTTCATGTAGTCCCGCGCCTCGGCTTCCTGGCTCAGCATGCGCTGGGTGATGGCATAAAGGCCTCGGCCCGCTTCGG
>JANQKX010000632.1 GCA_028280915.1 Kiloniellaceae bacterium | reverse complement strand
CTGATCATAGGCCGCAAACTCCGCGCCGCCCGCCTCAGCCAGCACCTTCGTAATCGCAGCCGTCAACGTCGTCTTGCCGTGGTCAACGTGACCAATCGTACCTACGTTGCAGTGCGGCTTCGTACGCTCAAACTTTGCCTTCGCCATGGGTCCTCAAACTCCGTCCTAGATCATTGTCCAGATAATTCAAAACGATCCAACCGATGGGATCACGCCAACTTGGAAACCACCTCGTCGGCAACCGCCTTGGGCACCTGCTCGTAGTGGTCAAAAAACATGGTGTACTGGGAACGGCCCTGGCTCATGGAGCGCAGGTTGTTCACATAGCCGAACATGTTGGCCAAGGGCACCATGGCGTTGATGACCTGGGCATTGCCCCGGCTATCCATGCCCTGCACCTGGCCACGGCGGCTGTTCAAGTCGCCGATGATGTCGCCCATGTATTCTTCCGGGGTCACCACCTCGACCTTCATCACCGGCTCCAGGAGCACGGGGCCGCACTTGGTAATGCCCTCGCGGAAGGCCGAGCGGGTGGCGATTTCGAACGCCAGCACCGAGGAGTCCACGTCGTGGCTAGCGCCGTCCACCAAGGTCGCCTTGAAGTCGATCAAGGGGAAGCCGGCCAGAACACCCGTGTCGCGGGCTGATTGCAGACCCTTTTCCACGCCGGGAACGTATTCCTTGGGCACGGCGCCGCCGGTGATGGCGTTTTCGAACTGGAAGCCTTCGCCGGGCTCCAAGGGCTCGAACACGATCTTGACCCGGGCGAACTGACCCGAACCACCGGTCTGCTTTTTATGGGTGTAGTCGATTTCGTTCTGCCGGGTGATGGTTTCCCGATAGGCCACCTGAGGCGCGCCCACGTTGGCGTCCACCTTGAACTCCCGGCGCATGCGGTCGACGATGATGTCCAAGTGCAATTCGCCCATGCCCTTGATCACGGTCTGGCCGCTTTCCGGATCAGTGGATACCCGGAAGGAGGGGTCTTCCTGAGCCAAGCGGCCCAGGGCGATGCCCATCTTTTCCTGGTCGCCCTTGGTCTTGGGCTCCACCGCCACCTCGATCACCGGATCGGGGAATTCCATGCGCTCCAGGATGACCGGCTTCAAGGGATCACAGAGGGTTTCACCGGTGGTGGTGTTCTTCAAGCCGGCCAGGGCCACGATGTCACCGGCCCGGGCTTCCTTCACGTCTTCCCGGTGATTGGAGTGCATCTGCAGCATGCGGCCGACCCGCTCCCGGTTATTGCGCACCGAGTTCAGGATTTGGGTACCGGAGGTCAAAACACCGGAATACACCCGCACGAAGGTGAGCGAACCCACGAAGGGGTCGGTCATGATCTTGAACGCCAAGGCGGAAGCCGGCGCGTCGTCCGAGCTGGGGCGGGTCACCACCTCCTCGGAATCGGGCAACACACCCTTCACGTCCGGCACGTCCACCGGCGAGGGCATGAAGTCCACCACGGCGTCCAGCAGGGGCTGCACACCCTTGTTCTTAAAGGCGGAACCGCAAAGCACCGGCACGAACTGCAGGGCGCAGGTGCCCTTGCGGATGCAGCGGATTAAGGTCGCCTCGTCGGGCTCGTTGCCCTCCAGATAGGCTTCCATGGCATCGTCGTCCTGCTCCACGGCGGTCTCGACCAGCTTTTCCCGGTATTCGGCCGCCTTGTCCTGCAGGTCTGCGGGGATTTCCACCCGCTCGAATTCGGCGCCCAGGCTTTCATCTTTCCAGATGATGGCGTCCATGCGGATCAGATCGACCACGCCCTTCAGGTCGCTCTCGGAGCCCACCGGCAGCTGCACCACCAAGGGCACCGCGCCCAGGCGGTCCACGATCATGTCCACACAGCGATAGAAGTCCGCGCCCATGCGGTCCATCTTGTTGACGAAGCAGATCCGGGGCACGCCGTACTTGTCCGCCTGACGCCAAACGGTCTCCGATTGGGGCTCCACGCCGGCCACCGAGTCGAAAACGGCGACGGCGCCGTCCAGCACCCGCAGGGAACGCTCCACCTCGATGGTGAAGTCCACGTGGCCGGGGGTGTCGGTGATGTTGATGCGGTGGTCGTTCCAAAAGCAGGTGGTCGCCGCCGAGGTGATGGTGATACCCCGCTCTTGTTCCTGCTCCATCCAGTCCATGGTGGCGTTGCCGTCATGGACCTCGCCGATCTTGTGGGACCGGCCGGTATAATAAAGAACGCGTTCCGTCGTGGTGGTCTTGCCAGCGTCAATATGGGCCATGATGCCGATATTGCGATAGCGCCCCAAGGGGGTCGTACGGGCCATGTGTCTAACCTCGACTTCCGGTTACCAGCGATAGTGGGAGAAGGCCTTGTTGGCCTCCGCCATACGGTGGGTATCTTCACGCTTCTTGACGGCCGCACCCCGGTTGTTGGAGGCGTCCATCAGCTCGCCCGCCAGGCGCTCGGTCATGGTCAGCTCGGAACGGGCCCGCGAGGCGCTGATCAGCCAGCGGATCGCCAGGGCCTGCGCCCGGTCGGGACGCACCTCGACCGGCACCTGATAGGTGGCGCCGCCGACCCGGCGGGAGCGCACTTCGAGGTCCGGCTTCACGTTGTCCAGGGCCTCGTGGAAGGTCCGCATGGGATCGGCACCGCCCCGCTGGGAGACCCGCTCCAAGGCACCGTAGACGATGCCCTCGGCCAGGGACTTTTTGCCGTCATACATGAGGCAATTCATAAACTTGGACAGAACCCGGTCCCCGAACTTGGGATCGAGCAAGACTTCCCGTTTTTCTGCGCGATGTCGGCGAGACATTGTCGTTCCTCTACCTTACTTCGGCCGCTTGGCGCCGTACTTGGAACGGCGCTGACGCCGGTCCTTCACGCCTTGCGTATCGAGCGTGCCGCGAATGATGTGATAGCGCACACCCGGCAGGTCCTTGACCCGGCCGCCGCGGATCATCACCACCGAGTGCTCTTGCAGATTGTGGCCCTCACCCGGAATGTAACTGGTGACTTCGAAGCCGTTGGTCAGCCGTACGCGGGCCACCTTCCGCAAGGCCGAGTTCGGCTTTTTCGGCGTGGTGGTATAAACGCGGGTGCACACGCCACGCTTCTGCGGGCAGGCCTCCAAGGCCGGCACTTTGTTCCGCACCACGTCCGGCTTGCGCGGCTTGCGGGTCAACTGATTAATCGTGGGCATTCGGCAGTCCTTATCTGCTGGCTAAATTTTTCCCAACTCTCGATACAAAACGCCGCAAAGGGCCGTTCCGGCCCTGCGGTCGTTAAAATACCGTTGAATGCAGCGGTCTATGTTTTTCCAGTGTTCGGCTCGGACAGCGTCTAGATCGCAGCTGGATCTACCACCAGCCCTGCCGAAAGTTGGCGCATACTATTGATGCACATGGGTGGCGTCAAGCCCTGGTCAAGGCCTAAACCGCAGTTTTTTCAGCCCCGCCGGGCGCCTTTGACCACGGCAAAGATTAAGACTTTGTTAAGGGCGCCGCAACACCGCGAAGTCCCTGCCCTGCAGGCAGCAAAAAAGGGGCCGCCCAGACGGAAAAAAGGGGGCCGGCGAACGGCCCCCTTTGGCATTTTTCCCGTGACGCCGGGAGGTTACGCGACCGAGGTCTCCTCGGTCTGCTCCACGGCCTCGGCCTCCGCTTCGGCGGCCACGCCGGCTTCCAGGGCCGCCTGTTCCTTGGCCGCCAGGATCTCCCGGTCCCGCTGGGCCGCCACCCGGCGGACCTTGTTCATGATCGAACCGGTGCCGGCCGGGATCAGGCGGCCGACGATCACGTTTTCCTTCAAGCCGATGAGGCTGTCCAGCTTGCCGTGGGTCGCCGCTTCGGTGAGCACGCGGGTGGTCTCCTGGAACGAGGCCGCCGAGATGAACGAGCGGGTCTGCAGGCTTGCCTTGGTGATGCCCTGGAGCACCGGCTTGGCCGTCGCAGCCTTGCCGCCCTCGGCAATGGTCCGGTCATTGCCCTCCTCGAACTCGTCCCGGTCCACCTGCTCGCCCATGAGGAAGGTGGTGTCGCCGGCATCGTGGATTTCCACCTTCTGCAGCATCTGGCGCACGATCACTTCAATATGCTTGTCGTTGATCTTCACGCCCTGCAGGCGGTAGACGCTCTGGATCTCGTGGGACAGATAGGCCGCCAAGGCCTCCACGCCCAGAACCTCCAGGATGTCGTGGGGCACCGGGTTGCCGTCCAGCAGCATGTCGCCCACTTCCACGTAGTCGCCTTCCTGCACCGAGATGTGCTTGCCCTTGGGGATGAGGTATTCCCGCGGGCTCTCCTCCTCGTTCTCGGGCACGACCACGATCCGACGCTTGGTCTTGTAGTCCTTGCCGAACTCGATACGCCCGGCGATCTCGCTGATGATGGCATAGTCCTTGGGCTTGCGGGCCTCGAAGAGCTCGGCCACCCGGGGCAGACCACCCGTGATATCGCGGGTCTTGGAGGTTTCCCGCGGGATACGGGCCAGCACGTCACCCGCTTTCACGTGGGCGCCGTTGTCGATGGACAAAATCGCGTCCACGGACATGAAGTAGCGGGCCTCCATGCCGTTGGCCAGGGTGACCACCTCGTCGTTGGCGTCCCGCAGGGTGATCCGCGGCTTCAGCTCGTTGCCCTTTTGCTGCTGCTTCCAGTCGACCACCACCCGGTTGGAGATACCCGTGGTCTCGTCCAGAACCTCGCGCATGGACACGCCTTCGATCAGGTCCATGTAGTTGGCCGTACCTTCCTTCTCGGTGATGATCGGGATGGTATAGGGGTCCCATTCGGCCAGCTTTTGACCTTGCGTCACTTCCGCGCCGTCGTCGGCCAGCAGCTTGGCGCCATAGGGCACCCGGTGGGTCGCCCGCTCCCGGCCCTGGCCGTCTTGCAGCACGATTTCCAGGTTGCGGCCCATGACCACGGGCACGCCCTCGGAGTTCAAGACCACGTTGCGGTTCTTGATGGTGACCTTGGCATCGGTCGGCGCTTCCACCGAGTTCTGCTCGGCGCCACGCTGGGCCGCGCCGCCGATGTGGAAGGTCCGCATGGTCAGCTGGGTACCGGGCTCGCCGATGGACTGGGCCGCGATGACGCCGACCGCCTCGCCCACGTTGACCCGGGTGCCCCGGGCCAGGTCGCGGCCATAGCAGGTGGCGCAGACGCCGCCCTTGGAGTGGCACATCAAGGTGGAGCGGACCTGCACCGAATCGATTCCCGTCCGCTCGATCAGATCGGCGGTTTCCTCTTCGATGATCTCGTCCTTGGCCACCACTACGTCACCGCTCAAGGGATCGATAATGTCCTCCAAGGCCGTGCGGCCCAGGATGCGCTCGGCCAGGGTGGCGATCACCGTGCCCCCTTCCATCACCGCGGCGACGGTCAGACCCCGCTTGGAGCCGCAGTCCTCCTCGATGATGATGGCGTCCTGTGCCACGTCCACCAGGCGGCGGGTCAGATACCCGGAGTTGGCCGTCTTCAGCGCCGTATCGGCCAGGCCTTTCCGGGCCCCGTGGGTGGAGTTGAAGTATTCGAGGACCGTCAGCCCCTCCTTGAAGTTGGAGATGATCGGCGTTTCGATGATTTCGCCCGACGGCTTGGCCATCAGGCCCCGCATGCCGGCCAGCTGCTTGATCTGGGTCGCGGAACC
>JANQKX010000460.1 GCA_028280915.1 Kiloniellaceae bacterium | reverse complement strand
CCGTTCCTGGCGCTGAATTGCGCGACCATGCACCCGGACCGCCTGGAGGCCGAACTCTTCGGCTGTGAGCCGGGCGCCGAGGGGCCGGATTCGCCGGGCAAGCTGGGTATCTTCGAGCGGGCCCATGGCGGCACCCTTTTGCTGGATGAAGTGGCCGACATGCCCATGGAGACCCAGGGCAAGATCGTGCGGGTCCTGCAGGAGCAGACCTTCGAGCGGGTCGGCGGCGACCAGCGGGTCGAGGTGGACGTGCGGGTGATCGCCTCCACCAACCGGAACCTCCTGAAGCTGGTTAAGGAGGGGCGGTTCCGAGAAGACCTCTATTACCGCTTGAACGTGGTGCCCATCGCGGTGCCGGCGCTGAGCGAGCGGCGCGAGGATATCCCCGACCTGATCAATCACTTCATCGACCGGACGGCCAGCGCGGCCGGCTTGCCGCCCCGGCGCCTGGATGACGATGCCTTGGCAGCGCTGCAGTCCTATGACTGGCCGGGCAATGTGCGCCAGCTGCGCAATTCCATCGAAGCCATCTTGATCATGGCCCCCGGCGATCAAAATGAGCCGGTCGCCCTCGACATGCTGCCGCCGGAGATTTCCGCCGCGGCGCCGGTGGCCATCACCGGCGATGCCCGCGCCGAGATCATGACCCTGCCCCTGCGCGACGCCCGCGAGGTTTTCGAGCGGCAATACCTGGAAGCCCAGGTGCTGCGGTTCAGCGGCAACATCTCGCGGACCGCCAGTTTCGTAGGCATGGAGCGTTCCGCGCTGCACCGCAAACTGCGGGCCCTTGGCATCAGCTCCAATGAGCGTGTATAGGGCATAGGATGCGCTTCAGTTCGTCTCAACTTGCCGTGGATGCCCAGGTTCATCAGGTAGAACGGCTCCAGGCAGCTTGGCCCGCGGCGGGTCGCCAAGGAATTTAAATGAAGGTTATCATTTGCGGTGCCGGGCAGGTCGGCTTCAACATCGCCCGCTACCTGTCCGGGGAAAATGCCGACATCACGGTGATCGACCAGTCCCGCAGCCTGATCGAAAAAATCTCCGATTCCTTGGACGTGAAGGGCGTGGTGGGCTTTGCGTCCCATCCCGACGTGCTGGACAACGCCGGCGCGGACGACGCCGACATGGTGATCGCGGTGACCTACGCCGATGAAGTGAACATGGTGGCCTGCCAGATCTGCCATTCCATTTTCGAAGTGCCGACCAAGATCGCCCGGGTGCGCGAGCAGAGCTACCTGGATCCCAAATGGGCCAATCTGTATACCCGGGATCACATGCCCATCGACGTGGTGATCTCGCCCGAGGTGGAGGTGGCCCGGGCCATCGAGCGCCGTCTGCAGGTGCCGGGCGCCTTTGACGTGCACCCCCTGGCCGACGGCAAGATCAGCGTGATCGGCATTCATTGCACCGAAGACACCCCGGTGATCAACACCCCGCTGCGCCAGTTGACGGCACTCTTTCCCGAGCTGCACATCGTGGTGGTGGGGATCACCCGGGACGGCGTGGGCATCGTGCCCAGCCCGGATGATCAGATGCTGGCGGGGGACGACGTGTACGTGGTGGCCGAGACCGATCATTTGGACCGGGCCATGTCCGCCTTCGGCCACGAGGAAAAGGAAGCCCGCCGGGTGATCATGGTGGGCGGCGGCAATATCGGTCTTTTCCTCGCCGATGCGGTGGAAAGGAACCACCCCCACGTGAACCTGAAGCTGATCGAGGTGGACAAGCAGCGGGCCGAGACCGCCGCCAAGGCCCTGTCCCGCACGGTGGTGATTCACGGCGACGCCTTGGATACGGAGATCCTGGACGAGGCCAACACCTCCATCGCCGAGACCGTAATCGCGGTTTCCAACGACGACGAGACCAATATCCTGTCGTCCTTGCTGGCGAAACGCTTCGGCTGCCGCCGGGCGGTGACCCTGATCAACAGCTCCACCTACAGCACGCTGATCGGTTCCTTGGGCATTGATACGGTGGTGAGCCCCCGGGCGATCACGGTCTCCACCATCCTGCAGCATGTGCGGCGGGGCCGAATCCGCTCCGTCCGCTCCTTGGGCGACGGCTTCCACGAAGTGATCGAGGCGGAGGCTTTGGAGACGTCGGGCCTGGTGGGTGTGCCCATCCGCGAGGCGGGCCTGCCCGACGGCGTGATCGTGGGAGCGATCGTGCGCGACGAGGAGGTCATCACGCCCCGGGGCGACACCGTCATCGCGGCCAACGATCTGGTGGTCATCTTCGCGGAAACCCAAGCGGTGAAAAAAATCGAAAAACTGTTTGCCGTGAAGTTGGAATTTTTCTAACGCTACGGCCCTCGGACCCGACACCACTCAGACCAGCGAGCACTAGGAAGCGCCCATGCCAAGAGATGCCTACGTCAACGGCCGTTACCTGCCCCACCGGGACGCGGTGGTCCATGTGGAGGACCGGGGCTACCAATTCGCCGACGGCGTCTATGAAGTGGTGCCCATCATCAACGGCAAGCTGGTCGACGAGATCGGCCACCTGGACCGGCTGGACCGGTCCCTGGACAACCTGGAGATCCCGGCGCCCGTGTCCCGCCGGGCCCTGCGCATGATTATCCGCGAGCTTATCCGCCGCAATCGGGTGACCCATGGCAGCATCTACTTTCAAGTGACACGGGGCGTGTCCCCACGTGATCACAAGTTTCCCGCCGGGTGCCGGCCGGCCTTGGTGATGACCACGAAGCAGACCAAACCCCACAGCGCGGAGATGCTGCAGCAGGGGGTGCCCGTGGTCTCTCTGCCCGATGAGCGCTGGGCCCGCTGCGATATTAAGTCCATTTCCCTGCTGCCCAACGTATTGGGCAAGCAAAAGGCGGCGGAAGCCGGCGCCTATGAAGCTTGGCAGGTGGCGCGGGACGGCATGGTGACCGAGGGCACCTCGTCGAATGCCTGGATCGTCACCGGCGCGGGCAAGGTGGTGACCCGGGATGCCAGCAACAACATATTGAACGGCATTACCCGCACCCGGCTCATCTCCCTGATCCAAGAGCAGGGGTACGAGTTGGAAGAGCGGTCCTTCAGCCTGGACGAGGCCCTGGCCGCGCGGGAGGCCTTTTTGACCTCCAGCTCCTCCTTGGTGATGCCGGTGACACAAATCGACGGCCAGCCCGTGGGCAACGGCCACCCGGGGATTCTGAGCAGCAAGCTGCGGGATCACTACCTGGATTTCATCCATGGACTTAAGGACGAGGCGTGACCCCAGACCGTCCCAAGGCCCTGTTGTTTGATTGGGACAACACCCTGGTGGATACCTGGGACATCATTCACCATGCCCTGAACACGGCCCTTCGGGCCATGGGGCACCAGCCCTGGAGCGAGGCGGAGGTGCGCCAAAGGGTTCGGGCTTCGGCGCGGGACGCCTTTCCCCAGCTTTTCGGCGCGCGGGCGGAGGAAGCGACGGAGATCTTCTATGCCGCTTTTCGGGAAAATCACCTGCGTGACCTGACGATGCGCCCCGGGGCAGAGACTATGCTGCGGCGCTTGGCCGCGCTGCCCGGGCTGACCATGGCGGTGGTGAGCAACAAAAACGGCGATTTGCTGCGCGAGGAGGCCCGCCATCTGAAGTGGGACGGTCTGTTCTTCCGCCTGGTGGGGGCCACGGACGCGGCCCGGGATAAGCCGGACCCGGCGGCGGTGGCGGCGGCCCTGGCCGGCACGGGCCTGTCGCCCGGTCCGGACGTCTGGTTCGTGGGCGGTACGGACATCGACATGGCCTGCGCCCATGCCAGCGGGTGCCGCGCCGTGCTGATCCGCGAGGACCCGCCGGGCCCGGGCGAGTTTCCGGGGCACGCGCCCCACGATCACTTTGAAAATTGCCTGGATTTTGAACAGGCGGTCCATTTTTTGGCGGCGGACTGAGAAAGCCGATCCCCGATATCATTCAATGAAAATATGCGATTTAAAATCGAAATATTACTCTTAACATTTGTTCATTGCTCTTTTGCCTAGGCCTTTTGTGGAATTAATCGGTGCGAGAGCGGCTGTGATCACGGCAAATTACGTCTTTTCTTTGCAAAGAACGGGCGTAGATCGCTTTTCTTTTTGAAAAATGTTTGGTAGTTGAGGGATAATCTGCATTCGACATATTGACAGTTTCCCGCGTCTGTAGGCAATAAACCGGTCCGTTGCTCTCAGGTAGGAGCTGGGACCTTATTTTTTGCGTCTCACGGTGAGCGGCTCGGGGAACTGATGAGGGGGAGTTGACACATGGCTGGTGAAAAATCGCAGAATGTTCAGGATGTATTCCTGAACAACATACGCAAAAATAAGATTCCAGTTACGATTTTCCTCGTTAACGGTGTGAAATTACAAGGAATTGTCACCTGGTTTGATAACTTCTCCGTTCTCCTGCGCCGCGACGCCCATTCGCAGCTTGTCTACAAGCACGCGATTTCGACCGTCATGCCGGCCACGCCCGTCCAGCTCTTCGAGCCCGGCAAGGATGAAGCCGGCGGCGCGGATTAACAGCGACACGTCCCAGCTTATCGGGTCCCAAGTTATCGGGTCTCAAGCTATCGGGCCGTCGCCCCTTGCTGTTTTGAGGGGGGGCGCATGAGTACCCGCGCGATCGTGGTTTTTCCTGATTTGGGGACAAGTGGCGGGCCGCAGAGCGGTCCGACCCGGGACCCCTCCGCCCGCTTGGAGGAGGCGATCGGCCTGACCCGGGCCATCGGGCTGGAGGTGGTGCACGCCGAGGTGGTGCGGGTTTCCCGCCCCAAGCCGGCGACCCTGTTGGGCGGCGGCGTGATGGAGCGCTTGGCGGATGTGGTGCGGGACGAGGACGCGACCCTGTTGGTGATCGACGCGGCCATCTCCCCGGTACAGCAGCGCAACCTGGAAAACGCGATCCACTGCAAGGTGATCGACCGGACCGGCTTGATTCTGGAGATCTTCGGGGCCCGCGCCCGCACCAAGGAAGGGCGTTTGCAGGTGGAACTGGCGGCGCTGACCTATCAGCGCTCCCGCCTGGTGCGGTCCTGGACCCACTTGGAGCGGCAGCGGGGCGGTTTCGGCTTCTTGGGCGGCCCCGGCGAAAGTCAGCTGGAAATTGACCGGCGCTTGATCACGGAGCGCATCAACCGGCTGAAAAGCGATTTGGAGCAGGTGCGTAAAACCCGGGCCCTGCACCGTTCGGCCCGGCAGAAGGTGCCGTTTCCGGTGGTGGCGCTGGTCGGCTATACCAACGCGGGCAAATCGACCCTGTTCAACCGTTTGACCGACGCCATCGTGCGCTCGGAGGACTTGCTCTTCGCCACCCTGGACCCGACCATG
>JANQKX010000445.1 GCA_028280915.1 Kiloniellaceae bacterium | reverse complement strand
ATGCTGCGCGCCTTGGGGAATGTGGCGGTCGGCGACAACGACCCCTATGCGGTGGTGATCGGCGAGGACTATACGGTCTCCGAACACGCGGTTCCCCACGGGCGGCCGCACCTTCAACTGGAAATCCGGCAGGATTTGGTGGCGCGCGACGCGGACGCCCGGGCTTGGGCGGAACGCCTTCATCCCCTCTTTGCGGAGCTGCTGGAGATCGCCCGCTAGATTCGGTCTTTGTAAGGCCGATGCCGGCTGGTTCAGGCCCCGATGTTGGCGAGCGCTTGGTCGATTTGGGCTTTGGCCCGCTTAAGATCGGGCAGCTTGCCGGCCAGGAACACCCGTCCGGTGGCGCCGATCATCTGCACGCTGACCAAGGTGGTCTCGGGCGCGGCCTTTTCCGCCTCGTTGGCGGCGATGGTGGCAAAGAGGGCCGGCTCCATCTCATAAAGCAACAAGGCCTGGCCGGGCAGGATCATGGACGCTTCCCGGGTGCGGTTCAAGATGATGGCGTGCTGGTCGGAAAGATCGTCGATGATGTCGGCGAAGAGGGTCTTGGGGCGCAGCTGCGCCTCCGCCTTTGCGCCCATGCCCTTGAGCACCCGGTCACCGGCGTTCGCCACCTCAGAAAGCTGGGCCGAGTGCAGCTCCAAGAGGCCGAACTGCCGCTCGGTATAGAGAATGCCGGGCTCCATGTTCGGGGCGGCCTTAAGCGCCAGGTCGGCGACCCGGTGGATGGCCAGCGCCGGCGCCACCTCGATGAAGAGGCTGTGATCCCCGGCCAGGGGCGGGTAGCCCCGCGCCCGGGTGGGCGTGGACAAATAGGCGGCGAACTGGGGCTGCAGATCCTCGATCTGCAAATAGACCCTCAGCTGTGTCGTGCCGGCGGTTTTATTGCCCCGGGCGGCCATGGCAAGGCGCTACTTGGAGGCGGCGGCCGTGAAGTGCTTGCCCAGGTCCGAGTGGGGCCGCGGAATAACGTGCACGGAGACCAACTCGCCGATCTGATTGGCGGTTTCCGCCCCGGCCTCGGTAGCCGCCTTGACCGCGCCCACGTCGCCGCGGATGACCACGCTGACCAGGCCGTCGCCCACTTCCTCGCGGCTGACGATTTCCACGTTGGCGGCCTTGACCATGGCGTCGGCGGCCGCCAGGGCGGCAACAAATCCCTTGGTCTCGATCATGCCCAAAGCTTGGCTCATTTTAACTCTCCTTTTTGGCTGTCGTGTCATGTTCGTTTCTAGTCTTCAAACAAGGGCGCTAGCTATCTTCGTCGATGGAGCCGATGATCAGGGCATCCACGGGCGCGCGCACCCCTTCAAAATAGCCCGCGGCGACCGAGCCCTGGGTGATCAGGACCTCCTCGCCTTCGCCGCAGCCCAGGGGGTCGAAGGCGATGACCTCGCCGCCGCTTTCCAGCTTCACCGTCAAGAGCGCGCCTTGGGGCAGGCTCTCAACCCGCTTGGTGGACCAGATGCGGCCCATCACTCGACCTCTGATCATGTTTCCATCCTTTCAATCTTGATGCCCTTTTGCCGCAAGCGGTCTTGCGCCAGGGGCGTGAAGCGCACGCTTTTGCCGACGAGCAACCGCTTCACCGAGCTGTCCAGGGCGTCGATCTGCCGTTCGCTGAGCAGGCCGCGCTCGATCTTCTCGACCCCGCCCGAGGTCGTGGTTGCCGGGATCGCCGAGGCCACGGGTACGGCACCGGCCTGGGGCGACGCCCCGCCAAGTCGAAAAGTCAAGCGGCCTTGGGCGATGTCCCGGGCGGCCTTGGGGTCCTTGGCCAGGGCCATCACCCGGTTGGCGAAGGCGGTGAGCTCGGCGTCGGA
>JANQKX010000366.1 GCA_028280915.1 Kiloniellaceae bacterium | reverse complement strand
GCCCGCGGCCCAGCCGGTGACCGAGGCCCTGCTGGAACTGACGGATGTTCGGACCGGACACCGGGTCTTGGACGCGGCGACCGGCGTGGGCGAGCCGGCGCTGAGCGCCGCCAGACGGGTCGGCCCCTCGGGCCAGGTGCACGGCATCGACGCGGACGCCGCCATGCTGGCTTTCGCCCGCCGCCGGGCCGCCGACGCCGGCTTGGGCCATCTGCGCTTTGAGGTCATGGACCTGAACCAACCCATCTTGCACGCCGGCAGCTATGACGCGGTGCTGTGCCGCTGGGGTCTCATGTTCGTCGACGACCCGGCCCATACGTTAACGTCCTTCAAGGACAGCCTGCGCCCTGGTGGACGCTGCGGCGTGGCGGTTTGGGGGCCGGACGAAGGCGCGCCGGCGCTGAGCCTGGCTTACCGAGTACTGGCCAAAAAATTCGGCGAGCATTGGCTTGAGAGCAGCTTAATGACTCCTTTTAACCTCAGCGACCAAGCGTCTCTAAAAGAAGTCTTTTTTCAGGTTGGCTTTGACGATCTCAAAATCCAGAAAGTCGCTGCGGTTTATGAATTCGAATCCGTGGAATCTTTTCTCGACTTTCGCCTCGAGTGCTCGAGCGAATTTCGAGACCGCTTTGAGCGCCTGCCGGCGGCGAGCCGCGCTGAAGCAGCAGCCCTCATCATCGAGGCCGTTTCCCGGTATCGATCCCCGGACGGCCCCATCCGACTGGAAAACTGGGCCTATTGCCTGTCCGGCCGGCAGCCGCCGCCATGACGCAGGGCGACGGCCCCAATCCGGACCTGCAAGCCGAGCTGGACCGCCTGCGCGGGCATCGCATGAACCTGGAGGCAGCCACCAAGGAGATCGAGCATGAAGGCCGGCGCACCCGCGACGGGCTGGAACGCAGTGGCGGCCGCTCCCGAAGCCTTGAGCAAAGGGCCAAGGAATTGGCGAAGATCGCCAAGCTCAATAAAATGGAAATGGCGGACATCGACCGTAAGATCGATGCCTTGCGCCAGCGTCTGAAGGACTTGATGACACCCGACAGGGAAAAAGAACCGGACTAAAAGGGCCAAATCCCGCTTTGCCGCCTTGGCACAAGGCATTAAAATCAAGCTCATGTGCGAACTTTTGGGCATGAACTGCAACGTCCCCACGGATATTTGCTTCAGCTTTTCCGGGCTGATCCAGCGGGGCGGCCGCACTGGGCCCCACAAGGACGGCTGGGGCATTACCTTCTATGAAGGCCGAGGCTCGCGCAGTTTTCACGATCCGCGGCCGGGCTGTGATTCCGAAATCGCCGAGCTGGTGCGGGTGCATTCGGTCAAAAGTCTGAATGTGATCTGCCACATCCGCAAAGCCACCAACGGGCGGGTGTGCCTGGAAAACACCCACCCCTTCAGCCGCGAGCTCTGGGGCCGCAGCTGGACCTTTGCCCACAACGGCAAGCTCAAGGGCATCAAGACCTGGCCTCTCGATTTCTACCAGCCCATCGGCACCACGGACAGCGAGCACGCCTTTTGCTGGATCCTGGATCAGATCCGCCGCCGCTATCCCACGCCGCCCAATAACCCCGCGACCCTGCGCCGCTTCATCGCCCGCCTGGCGCGGGAGATCAACCAGACCGGCACCTTCAACATGCTGCTGTGCGATTCCCAATATCTCTATTGCTTCTGCAGCACCCACCTGAGCTGGCTGACCCGGCGGGCGCCTTTCGGGGAGGCCAGTTTGATCGACGTGGAGCTGACCGTGGACTTCGCCAATGAGACCACGCCCAAGGACATCGTCACCGTGATCGCCACCAAGCCCCTGACCGAAGGGGAGCCTTGGGTGATCATGGAGCCGGGCAGCCTGGTGGTGTTCCGCGACGGGCTGGTGGTGGACGCATAGGGCCGGCCCTGCCCGGCATTCCAGGATCTACCGTTTCCACAAAATGAGCAGCATGCCGGTCACCACCATGACCCCGCCCACCACGCGCAGGGTGGTGATTGGCTGCACCTTGTAGACCAAGAAACCGTAGTGATCGATGATCAGGGACGCGGCCATGGTGCCCACGATGGTGGTGGCGACAAAGGCCAAGGCCCCCAGGCGCGGCGCAAGCACCAAGGATGACAAGACAAAAAATCCCCCCAGCAGGCCGCCGGTCCAGGCGTACCAGGGCGCCTTAGCGACCGATGCCAGGGGCGGCAGGGGCACGCGCATGACGATCACCGCGACCAGCAAGGCCAGGCTGGCAATGGTGGTATTGGTCAAGGCAGCCAAGAGGGAATGGCCGTGAAACTGGGAAATGGTGGCGTTCACGCCGGCCTGAATGGGATAGCCGGCACCGACCAACAAAGCGATGAAAATGAAAAAGAGGGTCTCAAACGCCATCTTGTCTCCGATAAAAGCTGTTCAAAAATCGAGGCAGCCTATCAGAGATGGGGCAAGGCGCCAGGCGCAAATCGCGCCTTGGCTTTGGCGCATAAGGGGGTTTTAGAGCTTGTGGGGGTTCTTAGCGCTTGAGGGCGACGAGAAACAGGGACTTGCCCTTCCCCGGCTGCCAGGCGTGGTCGATGGCAAAGCCGGCCGCGGTCAGGCTCTGTTTCAGCTCGGCCGTGGTGAAGACCTTGACCAGGGGAATGAGGCCAAGGAAGTGGCCGATGGGGGCCAGGACTCTGAAAAAGCCCATGGTGTCGCCCAGGCAGGCGGTGCTGCTGACAAATGCGCCGCCGGGCTTGAGCCAGCCGTGGATTTTGGCGACCGCCGCGTCCTTGTCTTCCAGCAAGTGCAGCAGGCTATGGGCCATGACCACGTCCATCGACCCCGGTGGAAGGTCCAGCGCCTCCAGGCTCGACTGCTGAAAGGTGATGTTTTCGATGCCCTGGCTGTCCGCCTTGCCTTGGGCAATTTCGAGCATCTTGGCCGAGAGGTCGGTGGCCAGAATGTGCTTCACATAAGGCGCCTGGGCAACCGCCGTGGAACCCGTGCCGCAGCCCAGCTCCAGCACCGCCATGTCCGGGCGACAATACTGGCGAGTGGTTTGCAGCTTGGTTTGGTAGGCCGCCTCGTCACCCACGGGCTTGCGCGCGTAACGTTCGGCGATCCTATCCCAAAACTTGCTTGATGGCGCCATGGGCTCCCCCCAACACAATCGAATCCCTTGCCCCTTCCCGTGGAACGAGCGCCGCTCTCATGTGTTCCGGAAGACCCTGCGGGTCAAGGGTTTATGCCAGGCTACCCTGAATGCGGTTTAATCCGCGCTCGCCGCGTGAACGGTGACCACCTTGCAGGGCGACTTTTGCGTCACCTGCCGGGACACGCTGCCCACGGTGATGGCATCCAATTCCCCCAAACCGCGATGACCCATGACGATCATGTCGGCCTGGCAGACCTGGGCGGCATTCAAAATCTCGACGGCGGGATCGCCCATGGCGACCGGCAGTTTTTCCACGACCACGCCCTTGTCCACCAGCTTGGCCACGGCGGTATTCAAGATGATTTCACCCACCGCCTCCACCACGTTGACGGGCGCCGGCCGGCAAGGCGCGTCCGGGTCGGCCATGACCTCCGCGGCACTGAACCGGCGCTCGGGCAGTTGCAGCGTTGCCATGAGCGCGCTGCGGGTCTCGGGGTCCAGCTTGGAGGTCTCGGGCAGAGCGCCGATTTCCTCGGCCTCCTTGCGCACGAGGAGCGTGTGCAGCAGAACCACTTGCCCGTCACAGGCCGCCGCAATGGTTCCGGCCACGTGCAGGGCCTCGTTGGCATGGGGTGAGCCGTCGGTGGGAACCAGTATCTTGTCCATGGTCATTCGCCTCACTTGATTCAAATCGGGGATCGCCGAAACGGATTTCACGAATCGCCGGGCGGCATGGCCATCCGCCAGGAAGGGGCCGCTCGGCAAAATCCTGGGAAATCGTGATTTGCGCGACAATCCCATGCATTTTCCCATACTACCGTAAGGGCAAGGCATGCGTTTTGATGTCGATCAAACCAGGCGCCGAAACCTGGCTCGGAATGAGGTCAATCACGGCCCATGAGCAGGACCTTGGCACCGCGAACCGGGTGGTGTTTTAGGTCCACCAGGGCGCGATTGGCCTCGGCCAAAGGGAAGGTCTCCACCAGCGGCCGCAGGGGAACCGCCGCGGCGATGGGCAAGAACTCCCGCAGGTCCCGGGCGGTCACGTTGGCCACGGTTTTGATCTCCTTTTCCAGCCACAGGTGGGTGGCATAGTCGATGCTGAGCAGTTCGTCCTTGTCCCGGTCCTCCTTGCGGATGGCGTTGATCACCAGGCGGCCGCCGGGACGCAGGTTCAACAAGGCGGCGACGATGGGTTTCCAGGCGGGCGTCGTGTCGATGATCGCATCCAGCAGTTCCGGCGCCCGGTCATCGGTCGCTCCCGCCCATTCGGCCCCCAGGCCCAGTGCGAAGTCTCGGGCCGCTTGATCCCGGGCAAAGACATAGATTTTCGTGTCGGGATAGAGATGGCGCACCACCTGAAACAC
>JANQKX010000309.1 GCA_028280915.1 Kiloniellaceae bacterium | reverse complement strand
GCATCTTTTCCCGGGGGGCGGAGGGGTGCTGCTTCATGCGCCGTCCCAGCCACTGGAAATACTGGGATTCACGCCGCTCCAGCACGGCCAGGATCAAGGCGTCCTTGGACCGGAAGTGATTGTAGAGGGTCATCTTGGCCACGCCGGCCTGCTTTAGGATCTTGTCTATGCCCGTGGCGTGATAGCCCTCGGCCTGAAACAGGGCGAGAGCCTGGTCGACGAGATGATCCCGGCGTTTGGATGGCATGGATGTCTCCGGCACATTGCCCGAGATGGCCGGGCAATCCGTTCATTGAATGACTGATTCGCCGGGCCTTGGCAAGGATGGGCGGCACATTTTTCACCGCCTGGGTCGCTTCAGACGTTGAAGCGGAAGTGATAGACGTCCCCGTCCTGGGTCACGTAGTCGCGGCCTTCGATGCGCATCTTGCCGGCGTCCTTGGCACCCTGCTCGCCGTTGCAGGTGACAAAGTCATCATAGGCAATCGTTTCGGCGCGGATGAAACCCTTCTCAAAATCCGTGTGGATGACCCCGGCGGCTTGGGGCGCCGAGGCGTTGCGCCGCACGGTCCAGGCGCGGGCCTCCTTCGGGCCCACGGTGAAAAAGGTGATCAGGTCCAAGAGGCCATAACCGGCGCGAATGACCCGGCTCAGGCCCGATTCGCTCAGATCCAGGCTCTCCAGAAAGTCAGCCTTTTCCGCCGCGTCACTCAGGCCCGCCACCTCGGCTTCGATGGCGGCTGAAACCACCACGATGGCGGCGCCTTCCGCTGTGGCCCTCTCGGCCACCCGCGCCGAATGGGCATTGCCCGTGGCGGCGTTTTCCTCTTCCACGTTGGCGGCGTAGAGGACCGGTTTGGCGGTCAGAAGCTGCAGGTTGCGAAAAGGGGTGGCGATGTCCTTGGGAACGCTCACCCGGCGCGCCGGCGTGCCCGCCTGCAGGGCTTCGTAGGCCAGTTCCAAGGCGCCAAGCTTGGTCTTCGCCTCCTTGTCCCCGCCCTTGGCCTTCTTTCCCGTGGACACCAACTGCTTTTCCACCGAATCCAGATCGGCCAAGAGCAGTTCCGTTTCCACCGTCTCTGCGTCGCGGATGGGGTCGACGCTGCCATCAACGTGAGTGATTTCACCCTCGAAACAGCGCAGCACATGGACGATGGCATCCACCTCGCGAATATTGGCCAGGAACTGATTGCCCAGGCCCTCGCCCTTGGAGGCGCCGCGCACCAAGCCGGCAATATCCACGAATTCCAGATAGGTTGGGATCACCTTCGCGGATTTGCCGATGGCCGCCAGTTTTTCCAAACGCGCATCGGGCACCGGTACCCGGCCCACATTGGGCTCGATAGTGCAAAAGGGATAGTTGGCCGCCGCCGCGGCGGCGGTTTCGGTCAAGGCGTTGAAAAGGGTGGACTTGCCCACATTGGGCAGCCCCACGATGCCGCAGTTAAATCCCATGGTCTTTGTCGTCTTCCAAATTCTTGTCGGCGTCTTTTTTGGCAGCATCCTTGGTGGATTGCTTCGCCTCAAGGTCTGCCGGTTTCATGTCTGCCGGCTTTGGCGGTTTGGGCCGGGGCGGGGTCATCACCTGGGCCACATGTGACATGAAGGCGGAGGCGTCTTTCTCGACCAGGCGCGGGGCCTGCTGGGCCACCACGTCGATGAGTTTTTCCAGCCAGGGGCCGTCCGCCTTGGCGAAATCGCTCAGCACATAACTGTGCACCAGGCCCTTTTCGCCCGGATGGCCGATGCCCAGGCGCACCCGCCAATAGTCCGGACCCAAATGGGCGTCAATGGACCGCAGGCCGTTGTGGCCGCCATGGCCGCCGCCTTTCTTGACCCGGAGCTTGCCCGGCGCCAGGTCGAGCTCGTCATGGAAAACGATCAGGTCGTCCAGTTCCAGCTTGAAAAAGCCGACCGCTTCCCTGAGGGACTCGCCCGAGCGGTTCATATAGGTTTCCGGCTTGAGGCACAGCACTTTCTGGCCGCCGATGCGACCTTCGGAAACATGGGCGCGAAATCGCCCGCGCCAGGCCCCGAAACCATAGCGGCGCACGATTTCATCCACCACCATGAAACCGATGTTGTGGCGATTGTTGGCATATCGCGGGCCCGGGTTGCCGAGACCGGCAAGCAACAGCATGTTCAGGCTCCCGGCGCGGCCAGGGCGCCGGCCCTCTTTATTAAGAAGGGACCGGCACTCTCAACCGTGGTTGGACAGGCTAGATCCTATCCGCCCTTCGTTGGGGTTTCGTGACAGGCGTAGACCCGGAACCAGGTAACCCCTTGGGCGGGTGCAGCTATTCCTCGGAGTCCGCCGTTTCGGCTTGTCCCTCGGTGGGGGCGTCGTCACCGGCGGCGGCCACGTCTTCTTCCTCACCTTCTTCTTCTTCCACATGCACCACCGGCGCGGCGATGGTGGCGATGGTGAAGTCCCGGTCGGTGATGGTCGGTTCCACCCCATCGGGCAAGGTGACCATGGAGATGTGAACGCCGTCGCCCACGGCCAGACCCTTGAGATCAATCTCGATCTGCGGCGGGATCGCGTCGGCCCGGCAGGACAGTTCCAGTTCGTGGCGCACCACGTTAAGCACGCCGCCCGAGATCAGGCCGTCGCACTCTTCCTCGTTGATGAAAACCACGGGCACGGCCACGGTCACGGCGGTGGCCGCCGAGACGCGCAGGAAGTCCACGTGCACCGGCACGTCGCTCACCGGATCGAACTGCACGTCCCGCGCCAGGACCCGGTCTTTTTTGCCGTTCACCTCGATATCGAACAAGGTGGCGTAAAAGCCCGGCTGGCGCATCAGGCGGAACAATTCCTTGCGCTCCACGGTGATAATGCTGGGGGATTTTTTGGAACCGTAAACCACACCGGGGACACGTCCCTCGCGGCGTGCGCTGCGGGCTGACCCCTTTCCGGCCCGATCGCGCGCCTCGGCGGCAAGTACAACAACGTCACTCATTGCTTCACTCCTTTAAATAAAAAAGCCGGCGCACGTTTCCGCCGCCGTTCCCTTGGCCCGGCCTCCAGGGGTGCCGGTGCCCTATGCTGGCCGGTCCCTTAGGACTTGGCCGCCATTTCAAAGAGGCTCGAAACCGAGCGCTCGTCACTGATACGCCGCATCGCCTCGCCCAAGAGGGGCGCGATCGACAGCTGGCGAATGTTTTGCGCCAGGCGCACCGCTTCGGTGGCCTGGATGGAATCGGTCATGACCAACTCCTCCAAGGGTGACGCGGATACCCGCGCCACCGCGCCGCCCGAGAGCACGCCATGGGTCACATAGGCGCTCACCGACAAGGCACCGGCGTCCACCAAGGCCGCCGCCGCGTTGCACAGCGTACCCGCCGAGTCCACAATATCATCCACCAGAATGCAGCGCCGGTCGCCGATGTCGCCGATGATGTTCATCACCTCCGACACGCCGGCCCGCTCGCGCCGCTTATCGATGATTGCCAGGTCCGCGTCAAGCCGTTTTGCAATGGCCCTGGCCCGCACCACGCCGCCTACGTCGGGTGAGACGATGGTCAAGGGTGCCCCATTGCCCCGCTCCATGATGTCCTGGGTGAAGACCGGCGCGGCGAAGAGATTGTCGGTGGGAATGTCGAAAAAGCCTTGGATCTGCCCGGCATGAAGGTCCAGGGTCAAGACCCGGTCCGCCCCGGCCGAAGTGATCAGATTGGCCACCAGCTTGGCGGAAATGGGGGTGCGCGGGCCCGATTTACGGTCCTGGCGGGCATAGCCGTAATAGGGGATCACCGCCGTGATGCGCCGGGCCGAACCGCGCTTGAGCGCGTCCATGGCCACCAGCAGCTCCATCAAGTTGTCGTTCGCCGGATAGGAGGTGGACTGGATCACAAAAACGTCCTCACCGCGAACGTTTTCGTTGATCTCGACAAAAACCTCCATGTCGGAAAAGCGCCGCACGCTGGCACTGGTAAGCGGTAGATTAAGAAATGCAGAAATCGCCTCGGCCAAAGGCCGATTGCTGTTGCCTGTCAGGATTTTCATGCCATCTCCAAGCGCGACCTTGTTTGCGCGGACTGTCTCGCCACCGCGCCAAGGGCCCCACAAACGCCCCTTGTTCCAAGCGCGCGGACCATATCAATGTGGATAGGCCCTGTAAACGCCGGATCGCGGAGTCTCGCAAACTTTATTTTCCGTCTAATCTCAAACGTTAATGGGCGTCTGATCTCTTAACCGTAAAGGACTTAATCCGGCGCATTTCATCCCGTCAGAAGGGGACGCGCTGCATGAAATAGGGCCAGTCCTCGCAGCCTT
>JANQKX010000275.1 GCA_028280915.1 Kiloniellaceae bacterium | reverse complement strand
GCTTACACTCTCTCCATGGCATCTGGGGCCTCCCCAAATGCAAAAGGTGTAAACCATGTGATCGGAATAAACTGTCAGCTATCTGGCAGGAAGGACACTCAAAAAGAACATGCTCAGAGGCCGTTTCGAAAGTGTTTGAGCGGCCGGTTCGGCTGTGATTCCAAGAGGGTGCTGAAGCCTCATTGGAGCCGTCATGTGGACGCCGACCGCCCGCGCGCAGCATAACCGCGTGTCACCGTGTGTGGTGAGCGTTGCCATGGGTCTTCTGTCAGTGTCCCAGAATTGTCCCAAAGACAGTTAGGGAAACTATGCTGTGCAAGATCGTTGGCGGCAAAGATATGTAATCATTGACTTTTTTTGAGACGCCAACGGGTTGTGAGCGCGTGTAAACCTTGCCGTCGGAGGGCGGCGCGGCCACCATACCAAGGCCTTCCTGGTTTCCAGGGGAAATCTGTCGGCGGCGCGGACGGGCGGTCCTTTTTTCTCTTTGACTTGATCCCGACGACCGTTACGCCCCGTCGGGCCTGATGGACGGAGATTTCAGATCAACGTTTGCTTTGCCTGGGGCTGCCTCAGGCCAGGCCTTTTTCCATGACCTTGGACAGGCGGTTGGCGAAGGCGGCCGCGTCTTGCAGGGGTTCGCCTTCCAGGATCTTGGCCTGGTCCAGCAGCAAAAAGGCCATGTCCTCCAGCTCCGTCCCGGCGCCGTCGGCGCCGATGCGCGCGGCCAGGCGTTGGATCATGGCGTGCTTGGGGTTGATCTCCAGCACCCTTTGGCTCGCCTGATCCAGCTGCTTGTGCTGCTTGAGCATGCGCTCCAGGTGCAGGTCCATATCCCCTTCGCCCGCCACCAGGCAGACGGCGCTGTTGGTCAAGCGCTCGGAGCTGCGCACGTCCTTCACCTGGTCCTTCAGCGCCAGCTTGACGTAGGCGACCAGCGCGCTCACATCCGGGGCGCTATCGTCCGCCTTGTTGTCTTCTTCCTCCTCGCTGTCGCCGCCGCCCTTGGCGATCTTGCTCAGGTCCGCGTCGCCCCGGGTCACCGACTTTAGCGGCTTGCCCTCGAACTCGGGCACCATGGAGAGCCAGAAGTCATCCACCGGGTCGCTCAGCACCAAAACTTCGACCCCCTTGGCGGTAAAGCCCTCCAATTGAGGGCTCTTGGCCAGGGCCTCCGGATTCTCGCCGCTGATGTAGTAGATCTCTTCCTGACCGTCCTTCATGCGCGCCACGTAGTCGGCCAGGCTGGTCGGCTTGTCGGCGATGGCGCCATTTTCGCCCACCACTTGGAAGCGGGCCAGCGCCAAGAGGTCGTCGCGATGGTCCTGATCCTCGTAGATGCCTTCCTTCAGCACCGGGCCGAAATTGTCCCAAAAGCCGCCGTAGCCCTCCGGGTCTTTCTCGGCCTGTTTCTTCAGTTCGCCGATCACCCGCTTGCAGATGGCGGCCCGGATCTTGGCCAGCATGGGATTGTGCTGCAGCAGCTCGCGGCTGATGTTCAGCGGCAGGTCCTCGGTGTCGATCACGCCGCGCAGGAAACGCAGGTAGTGGGGCAGGATCTCCGGGCAGTCGTCGGTGATGAACACCCGGCGCACATAGAGCTTCAGGTGGTTCTTGCGATCCGGGTGGAAGAGGTCGAAGGGCTTGGCCGAGGGAACGAACAAAAGGCCAGTGTATTCGATCTTGCCTTCGGCGCGGAAATGCAAACGCAGCCAGGGTGTGTCGAAGCCGTGGCCCACGTGGTGGTAAAACTCGTTGTACTGCTCGTCGGTGATTTCCGATTTCGGCCGGGCCCAGAGGGCCGAGGCCCGGTTGATGGAGCCGTCGCCGTCATCCTGTTCGGCCCCGTCAACGGCCTTTTTGGTTTCGCTCAGCTTGATGGGGATGGCGATGTGATCGCTATAGGTCTTGACCACATGACGGATGCGGGTCGGGTCGAGAAATTCCTCTTGATCGCCTTTGATGTGCAGCACGATGCGGGTGCCCCGGGCCGGGGCGTTGTCGCTTTCGCCGATGGCAAAGGCGCCCTTGCCGTCGGAGGTCCAGCGCCAGCCCTGGCCGTCGCCCGCCTTGCGGCTTTCCACCTCAACTCGGTCGGCCACCATGAAAGCGGAATAAAATCCCACGCCGAACTGGCCGATCAGGTTGGCGCCGTCTTCCTTGCTGCCCAATTCGGACATGAAGGCGGCGGTGCCGGAACGGGCGATGGTGCCCAGGTTGTCCACCAGGTCTTCCCGGTTCATGCCGATGCCGTTGTCGGCGACGGTCAAGGTCTTGGCCTTGGCATCGACGATCAGGTCGATCCGGAATTCGGGCGACTCGGCGATCAGCTCGGGCATGGTGATGGCCGCGTAGCGTAACTTGTCACAGGCATCCGAGGCGTTGGATATCAACTCCCTCAGGAAGATTTCCTTGTTGGAGTAGAGGGCGTTGGCGACAATATCTAAGAGGCGGCTGACTTCGGCCTGAAAGGAAAGCTGTTGTTCGGACATGGTTCTACTTGTTGTCTGCGATTTTTCTGAATAAATGGGACGGGTTATGCCGCCTTTGGGCACAGCCGTCGCGCCTGTGATATGTGTCATGGCGGGAGTGCCTGCAAGGTCTAAGATGCTCTAATGGCGCAGTTTGCCGGTCATGGGGCGATAATTGAGCGATTTGAAGGGGTAAAGCCGGCCGGGCCGGGACCACAAGGGCCTTGGGGCCGGGGTGTCTGGAACGGGGTTTTTGCCGCTAGTGTCCCGAACCAGAAGTTCGGAGTTTCGCGTGGCAAGCAGCGGACGAACTTCTGATTCGATCAGGACGCGAGCAAACTATTGATGCTGGTGTGGTTTATGGATTTGAAGCTCCTTACGGTGCCAGCCCCAAGAATGGACGGAACTTCAAATCCACCACACTAGGGCATTTGGCCGATGAACATTTCCTCTCCCAAACAGATGGCGCCCAAGGAGGTCAGGGCGGTGTTGGGCCCCACCAACACGGGCAAGACCCATCTGGCCATCGAGCGCATGCTGGGGCACGCCAACGGGGTGATCGGCTTTCCCCTGCGGCTCTTGGCGCGGGAAAACTACGACCGCATCGCCAAGATCAAGGGCGCGGGCCAGGTGGCCCTGGTCACGGGCGAGGAAAAGATTATACCGCCCCGGGCGCGTTACTTTTGCTGCACCGTGGAATCCATGCCCTTGGAGCGGGATTTCGACTTTTTGGCGGTGGACGAGGTTCAGATTTGCGGCGATCCGGAACGGGGGCACATGTTCACCGACCGGCTGCTCCATGCCCGGGGCCTGGAAGAGACCATGTTCCTGGGCGCGGAAACCATCCGGCCGATCATCAAGGCCCTGGTGCCCGAGGCCCGTTTCGAGAGCCGGGCGCGCTTTTCCAAGCTCACTTGGCGGGGCCCGCAGACCATCCATCGCTTGCCGCCCCGCTCGGCGGTGGTGGCTTTTTCCGCCGCCGAGGTCTACGGCACGGCCGAGCATCTGCG
>JANQKX010000272.1 GCA_028280915.1 Kiloniellaceae bacterium | reverse complement strand
GCTTACACTCTCTCCATGGCATCTGGGGCCTCCCCAAATGCAAAAGGTGTAAACCATGTGATCGGAATAAACTGTCAGCTATCTGGCAGGAAGGACACTTCGCAAGGCGAAGCGCTGCCCTCATCCTTAATTGGCAGCGGGGCGGCAGTCATTTCGGAGAAATGATGAGAGCCCTCTAGGTTCTAAGTTCCTGTCTTTCTCTCCGCCATTTTCTGTTTTTTTGATTTTCCGTTCGCAATTGACCACATCTTGGGACCATGGGGTAGTCGCCCCCCTTTGAGCCATTTCCCTCTTTCCCCTATACTGGCCGCGAGTTATCGCCATCCGGGGACCGGCTACCATGGCCAAGGCCGATTTGATGCGCAAAGCCTTGCAGGTGCTGCGGAACGAGCAGGCGCCGGCGGGGTTTCATGTGCGCGAGCAGTGGCTGGCCGATGCGCTGGGGGTTTCCCGCTCGCCCGCGCGCCAGGTGCTGAAAAGCCTGGCCGGGCTGGGCGTGGTGCGGGCCGAGCCGCGCCAGGGATACTTTCTCTGTCTGCCCTCGGCCGGCCTGGACCGGGCGGCGGCGGATTTGCCGGATTCCGAGATCGACGAGATCTACCGCAAGATCGCCTTGGAGCGCTTCGCCAGTCTGATCGGCGAACAGGTTTCCGTGGGCGAATTGGTCCAGCGTTACGGCACCAACCGCAACGTGATCACCAAGGTGCTGGCGCGCATGCAAGAGCATGGCCTGGTGGAAAAGACCGCCGGGCACGCCTGGGCCTTCCGCCCCGCCCTCAATGACCAGGCGGCCTATGAGGAAAGCTTCCGTTTCCGCCGCCTGGTGGAGCCCGCCGCGGTGCTGGAGCCCCATTTCGATATCCCTCCGGCCCGCCTGGAGGCCCAGATCCGCCTGCATGAGCGCCACGTCGGCGATGGGGTTTTTACCGTCAGCGCGGCCCGCCTCTTCGCGGCCGATTTCGACTTTCACAACCTGATCGCCGATAGCTGCGGCAACCGTTTTTTCGCCCAGGCGATCCGCCAGCAGACCCTGCTCCGGCAGCTCTCGGAGCTGGAGACCTACGCCAGCAAGGAACGCCTCCGGGACTCTTTCGCGGAACACCTGCGCGTGCTGCGGGCTCTGGCCGAGGGGGATGCCATGGCGGCCTCCCAGCTTTTGGCTGATCACATTCAAAAATCTCAAGCCGGCCAGCCCGACTATCGAAAGGTGCGGGTTCTGACCCACCGCCGCCTCACCCGCCGTTAAACCCAACCCACGCCGCCTTTAAACCCAACCCGCCGCCAAACCCGGCCCGCCTTTAAACTTAACGCGTCCGTGAAACCGGTCTCCTGGGCATGAGGGGCATATGATTGTAGATTTTTCAAAAAAAATACAATAGAGTTCCCTCAGTGGGCCCGACAGGGCCACGGCCGGGGCCCGGAAAGGCCTCAAAAAACAAGATGAAGTCCACTGCCCGGCTGGCGGCGTTTTCTGCCGTCGGCCTGCCTATCATCCAGGGAGAGAGCACATGAGACATCTGAAAAAGCTGGCGGCCATGACCGCCGTCGCGCTGACCTTTGGCCTAAGCGGTACGGCCGGGGCGGCCGATTCCATCGTGGTGTCCAACTGGGACGGCTATATGCCCGGCGACATGATGGAACAATTCAAGGCGGCGACCGGCGTTGACGGTGAGGTATCCTTGCATGCCACCAACGAGGAAATCATGGGTAAGCTGACGGCCGGCGGCGGCGCCGGATATGACGTTGTCTTCGTCTCCTCTCCCTATGTGGAGGCCCTGCGCAACCTGGACCTCTTGGCGCCCATCGACGCGGAAAAGGTCCCGAACCTGAAAAACCTCTATCCGGAGGCCCAGGATCTGGCCTATGACCCGGGCAATCAGTATTCGGTCCCCTATGCCTGGGGTACCACCGGCCTGTGTTACCGTGCGGATCTGGTTTCCGACGAGGTGGACAGTTGGAACGATCTCTTGGCGCCTTCCGACGACCTGGCGGGCAAGATCACCATGCTGTCCACCGAGCGCTGGCTGATGGCCGCCGGCTTGCTGGCCAAGGGCTATTCCGTCAACGACACGGACCCGGCGCACATCGAAGAGGTGCGGGACCTGCTGATCGACGCCAAGGGCAATCTGCTGGCCTATGACGACACCACGTTCTATTCCAAGCTGGTGTCCGGCGAGGCGGTCTTGGTGCACGCCTGGGACGGCTGGTGCAACTACGGCATCGCCGAAAACGGTGACATCAAGTTCGTGGTGCCCAACGAAGGTTCCGACCTTTGGGTCGACACCATGGTGGTGATGAAGTCGTCGGAAAACAAGGATGCCGCTTACGCCTTCATCAACTTTGTCCTGGACCCGGCCAACCATGCCTGGGTGGCCGAGAACATCCTTTACAAGGTTCCCAATCAGGCCGCCATGGATCAGGTCGGTGGCGCGCTGGCGGAAAGCTATCCCAACATGGGGATGACACCGGCTCAACTTATGGACATGGAACTCATGCGGGATCTGGGCAATGCCCAAAAGGACTATACCCGCGCGTCGACCGAAATCATGGCGGCGCAATAGGCACGGACTGACCCGCCGCGCGCGGAGAAGCCGGCCGCCAGCGGGCCCGGCTTCTCCGTCGCGGAGCGGGCGAAGGTAGCGGACTATCGGATATGCAGACCTCACGGCTGCAGACAGCGGTGCTGATCGGACCGGGGCTGGGCTGGCTCGCCTTGCTCATGGTGGTGCCCTGCGGGCTGGTCTTTGTCTTGAGTTTTTTTGAGCGCGGCGTCTATGGCGGCATCGATTATGTTTTTAACTTCGGCAACTTCGCCCGCGCTATCGATCCCCTTTACCTGAACATTTTTTTCAAGTCAGCGCGCATCGCCGGCCTCGCGGCCTTGATCGCCTTGCTGATCGCCTATCCGGCCGCCTATGCCATCTCCCGCGCGCCCCGGCGGCACCAAACGCCCTTGCTTTTCCTCGCGATCCTGCCCTTTTGGAGCAATTACCTGATCCGCACCTATGCCTGGATTGTTTTGCTCAACCGGGAAGGCTTTTTGAACCAGGGTTTTGAGCTTTTGGGCTATCAGGGCGAGCCGATCAACATGCTCTACAATGACGGGGCGGTGGTTTTGGGGCTGGTGTACAACTATGTGCCCTTCGTGATCTTGGCGATCTACTCCTCCATCACCCGGCTGGACCCGGAAATCTGGGAAGCCTCGCAGGATCTGGGGGCGACCCGGTTCCGCACCTTCTACCGGGTGATTCTGCCTCAGACCGTGCCGGGGATCGCGGCCGGGCTGGTTTTCGTATTCGTGCTTTCCATCGGCAACTTCATCACCCCCGACCTGCTCGGCGGCGGCCGGGTCCAAATGGTCGGCAATCTGATTTATGATCAATTCCTGACGGCGCGGGACTGGCCCTTCGGTGCCGCCCTGTCATTTGTTCTGATCGGCATCATGATGGTCCTGCTGTTCCTTCAGGCCGTGCTCGCCAACCGGGCGCAAGGGGGTGGCCGTGGCTGATGCTCCCGGCGCCGGCGGTCTTTTCCTGCGCGCGCACCTCTATCTGGTTTACGTCTTTTTGTACGTGCCCATTGGGGTGTTGATCGTATTGTCCTTTAACGAAGCCGGATTGCCCACCGCCTGGACCGGAGCTTCCCTTAAATGGTATGGCGCCCTGGCGGCAAACGAGACCATCCAGCGCGCGGCCCTGAACACGGCAATCGTGGCGATCAGTTCCACCATCATCGCGACCACCTTGGGCACGCTCTTGGCGCTGGGCGTGGAGATGCGGCAAAAGCCCAACGCGGCGCTTGACGCCTTGCTGTTTGCGCCCATGATCATTCCCGATATCGTTCTGGCCATCGCGCTATTGGCCTTTTTCAGCCTGATCAAGTTCTCCCTGGGCCTTCATTCCATTGTCATGAGCCATGTGGTCTTCAACATCGCCTTTGTTTTCGCCGTGGTGCGGACGCGATTGCGCCATTTCGATTTTTCCGTGATCGAAGCTTCCGTCGATTTGGGCGCGGGTGCCTTTACCACTTTCCGGCGGGTGACCCTGCCGGCTATTTTTCCGGGTGTCTTGGCCGGGGCCCTGCTGGCGTTGACCCTTTCGGTGGACGAGTTCATCATTGCTTTTTTTGTCGCCGGCGCGGGGCCGTCTTCCCAGACCTTGCCCATGCAGATTTACTCCATGATCCGCTTTGGCGTGACGCCGGAAATCAATGCCCTGGCGACCATCGTGATCCTGTTTAGCTTCACCGCGCTTTTTCTGTCCCAGCGGCTTAATCGAGAGGTGCTCACGTCGTGACCCGGGAAGCGGCAACGGTCTTGGAAATCCGCAATGTCTCGAAGAGCTTCGAGGCCGTGCAGGCGGTGCGGGATGTGAGCCTTAGCATTCGTGAGAATGAGTTTTTTGCCCTTTTGGGTCCGTCGGGTTGCGGCAAGACCACCTTGCTGCGCATGCTGGCGGGTTTTGAAAAGCCGAGCCGCGGCGAGATCCTGCTCGACGGCAAGGACATCTCGCCCATTCCGCCGAATCGGCGCCCCTTGAACTTGATGTTCCAGTCCTACGCTTTGTTTTCCCATATGACCGTGCGCGGCAATATCTCCTATGGCTTGGAAATGGAAAACCTGCCCAAGGGGGAAATTCAGGCGCGGGTGAACGACATCTTGGAGACAACGCGCTTGACCGAGGCAGCCAACCGCCGGCCGGCTCAATTGTCGGGCGGCCAGCGTCAGCGGGTGGCATTGGCCCGGGCCCTCATCAAGCGGCCGCGGGTGCTTTTGCTCGATGAGCCCTTGGCGGCGCTGGATAAAAAACTGCGGGAGTCCATGCAGCTTGAACTGAAGCGGCTGCAGAACGAGGTGGGGGTCACCTTTGTCGTGGTGACACATGATCAGGAAGAGGCCTTGGTCATGGCCGATCGCATGGCGGTTTTGAAGGACGGTGTCTTGATGCAGGTCGGCTCCCCTCATCAAGTTTACGAGCACCCCAACAACAAATTCGTGGCTCAGTTTATCGGCGTGATGAACTTTTTTGACGGCGAGACGGTTGATGGCGGCGTCAAGGTGAAGGACGAGGTTTTGCTGGGCGCCGTGCCGCCGGAGCTGGGTCGCGGCCAGGCCGCGGCCATCGCGGTACGGCCCGAGCGGCTGGAAATCGCCAATGGCGCCATGCCGGCGGATCACAACCGCTTGTCCGGGCAAGTCGTGGAGATCGCTTACCACGGCCTGGATGTCACCTTATCCGTAAGAACGCCCATATCCGAACAGGCGATATTGGTGCGGGTGTCGGCCAATGCCAGCGATCGATTCAAATTCGCCGCCGGTCAGAACCTGGACATTGTTTGGTCCGCCACCCATTCCCGCATCATGGCAAGTTGACGTCGTTTGAATGATATGAACCAACAAACCGCAAATCACCCCTGAGGGAGGTCCCATCATGACGCAAAAAACCATCGCCTTTTTCCCCGAGGCCGCTTTCGGCCCGGCGCTGAATTCCGTGGGCATCGCCCAGGCTTGCGAAAAGCTGGGGCACAAGGCGGTCTTTCTGTCCGACCCGGGCTTTTTGGAGGTTTACCAGGGCTATGGCTTCGAGGCCCATCCGGTCAATCTGTCAGAGCCCATGCCTCCGGAGGAGATGGCCAAGTTCTGGGAGGACTTCATCAACGGCCACATCCCCAATTTCGGCAAGACCCCCTATGAGCAGATCGACAACTACGTCAAGGAATGCTGGGAGGCCATCGTGGATTCCGCCAAGTGGGCGGAAAAGGATCTGCCGGGAGTCTTGGCCAAGCTGAAGCCGGACATGATCTGCGTGGACAACGTGATCCTGTTCCCGGCCATCAAGCGCTATTCCCAGGAGACCGGCGCGCCCTGGGTGCGGATCATTTCCTGCTCGGAAAACGAAATCGAGGACCCGGCCGTGCCGCCCCACCTGTCGGGCTGTAGCCAGGACGACACGGACTGCCATACCCGCTACCGCGCCCGCTTTCACGAGGTGATCAAACCCATCCACGACGACTTCAACGCCTTTTTGGCGGACTGCGGCGAGGCGGCCTATCCCATCGGCGAGTTCTTCGAAGCTTCGCCCCACATGAACCTCATGCTCTATCCCGAGCCGGTGAAGTTCAAGCGGGCCAATCCCCTGGACCCGGCCCGCTTTCAATACTTGGAAGGCTGCGTGCGGCAGGAAGCGGCCTATGAAGTGCCCGACTTTCCCGGCTACAACGACAAGCCGCTTCTCTATGTGAGCTTTGGCAGCTTGGGCTCCGGCGACGTGGGCCTGCTGAAACGCATCATCGCGGTGCTGGGGCAAATGCCTCTGCGCGGCCTGGTCAACGTGGGCGACTATCAGGACCAGTACGATCCCGCCGAGCTGCCGGCCAATGTGCACATCGCGTCCTGGTATCCCCAGCCTTCGGTGATCGAACAGGTGGACGGTGTGATCCATCACGGCGGTAACAACAGCTTCACCGAATGCCTCTATTTCGGCAAGCCCGCGATCATCATGCCCTATGTGTGGGATGGCCACGACAATGCCACTCGGGTGCAGGACACGGGCCATGGCTTTAAAATGCACCGCTCCAACTGGGCGGAGCCGGAGCTGACGGCCAAGATCGACGCCCTGTTGAACGACCCGGAGATGAAGGCACGCTTGGCGGCCACATCGGCCCATATGCGCTCCCGCCACGGTCCCACCAAGGCGGCGGGCCTGCTGAACGACCTGCTGGGAGACAGCTAGGCGATGGCGGCCAGGCTTGATGCGACCGCGCCCCATATTCACCGGGCCTCGACCTGGGACGCGGACCTGGTGGATTGGGGCGGCCACCTGGAGCCCATCGACGGCAAATCGAGCAACCGGGGCCGCCTGCTGTGGGCCGGCCCGGAAAACCGCCTGCCCGAGGCGGGCATTTGGCTGTGCACGCCGGGCAGTTGGCATGTGGTCCTGCCCCGGGACGAGCTTTGCCATTTCGTGGCGGGCCGGGCCACCTATCGCCGGGAAGACGGCGAGGTGATCCAGGTGGGGCCGGGTACGGTGGTGCACTTCCTGGAAGGCTGGACCGGTGATGTGGAAGTCCACGAGGCCATCCGCTGCATCTACATGTTTCGTTAGGAGCGCTTGACATGAATGAGCAAGACACGCCCTCTCAGCCGGCCACGCCGGTTATGAAGGATCCCTTGAGCGAAACGGATCTGGTGGACTGGGGGGTGATCCCCACCATGATCGAGGGGGAAAGCCGCACTTCGGGCAAGCTGCTGTACAAAGGCCCGGACGGCAGCCCGGAATCGGGCATTTGGATCTGCACGCCGGGTTATTGGCGCTGCCACGTCACCCGGGACGAAATGTGTCATTTCCTCTCCGGCCGCTGCACCTACACCCACGACTCCGGTGAGGTCATCGAAATCGAGCCCGATACGGCGGCCTTTTTCCCGGAGGGCTGGAAAGGTACCTGCCGGGTGCACGAGACCGTGCGCAAGGTCTACATGATCCGTTGAATAGCCGGGTCTTCGGCCTAAATCTAGATGTCAGAAAGCCCGTGACGACGAGCTATGGTGGGGCTAAAACCGCCGATCGTGGGGTTTGCCGACGATGGCATTTACGAAGGATTGAGGCACATGCTGGAAAAACGCGATTTTTACATCAACGGCCAGTGGGTGAAACCCGCCCAGGCCAACGACTTCACCGTGATCAACCCCTCCAACGAGGAGCCTTGCGCGATCATCTCCCTGGGCGGTCAGGCGGATACGGACGCGGCCGTGGCGGCGGCGCGGGCGGCTTTCGAGCCCTGGCGCCAGACCCCCTTGGCGGAGCGCATCGCCCTGGTGGAAAAGCTGGCTGACATCTATGAGGCCCGCAACGACGAAATGGGCGAGGCGATTTCCCTGGAAATGGGCGCTCCCATCTCCATGGCCAAGACCGCCCAGGCGGGTACCGGCAGTTTTCATATCCGTAACTTCCTGCAGGCGCTGAAGGATTTCCAGTTCGAGCATCCCTTGGGAGAGCATTCGCCCGATACGCGCATTATCCACGAGCCCATCGGGGTCTGCGGTCTCATCACGCCGTGGAACTGGCCCATGAACCAGGTGACCCTGAAGGCCGTGCCGGCCCTGGCGGTGGGCTGCACCATGGTGCTCAAGCCCTCGGAGATCGCGCCCCTGTCCTCCCTGCTCTTTGCCGAGATGGTCCATGAAGCGGGCTTCCCCGCCGGTGTCTTCAACCTGGTCAATGGGGACGGCCCGGGCGTGGGCACCCAGCTGTCCGGCCATTCCGATGTGGACATGATCTCCTTCACCGGCTCGGCCCGGGCCGGGGCGCTCATCTCCAAGAACGCTGCCGATACCATCAAGCGGGTGAGCCTGGAGCTGGGCGGCAAGGGCGCCAACGTGATCTTCGCCGATGCCGACGAAAAGGCGGTGGTGCGCGGCGTGCGTCATTGCTTCAACAACACGGGCCAGTCGTGCAACGCGCCGACCCGCATGTTGGTCGAGCGCTCCCTCTATGACCAGGCGGTGGAAACCGCGGTCGCCATTGCGGCGGACACCCAGGTGGCGGCCGCCTCCCTGGAGGGCAAGCACATCGGCCCCGTGGTCTCCGAAGCCCAGTTCAACAAGATCCAGGGCTTGATCGAAAAAGGCATTTCCGAGGGCGCGCGCCTGGTGGCCGGTGGCCCCGGACGGCCCGAGGGCTTGGAAAAGGGCTACTACGTGCGGCCCACGGTTTTTGCCGACGTGAACAACGACATGACCATCGCCCGGGAGGAGATCTTCGGCCCGGTGCTGTCCATCATGCCCTTCGACAGCGAGGAAGAGGCGATCCGGATCGCCAACGACACGCCCTATGGCTTGACCAACTATGTGCAGACCCAGGACCCGCAGAAAGCCAACCGCCTGGCCCGGCGCCTGCGCTCCGGCATGGTCGAAATGAACGGCCAGCCGCGCGGTCCCGGCGCGCCTTTCGGCGGCTACAAACAATCGGGCAACGGCCGCGAGGCCGGCGTTTGGGGCATTGAGGACTTCTTGGAAGTGAAGGCCGTCAGCGGCTGGAGCAACTAATTGGTCATTCGTGTCACCCTCCGGCCAGGTGATGTTTCACCTCGGTCGGAGGGACACCGCTCTCGGGCGGTTAAAAGAGCGCGATGTGGCGGCGCAGGCGCTGCCAAAAAGACAGGGCATAGCTCCGGTCCATGATCAGCTCGAGGCAATCCTGGCCTTGATTGACCATGGTAATGGTGTGGCCCTGAATCGTGGTGCGTAACACACTCTGCTCTGTGAAGGCGAGATTGCTTAGGTCGAGGGGGCAGAAGCCATCCAGAACCGTGCGGCTCCTTTCCCCGGCAATCTCAAGGGCCACCAGCCCGTGGCTCACGTCCACCAGGCTGCTGTCCGATGAGGTGGCCAGGGCCTCTAGGCGATGTGCCAAGCTGTCGACGTCCAGGGTGTCTGAATAGGCCAGCAGCGCAAAGGGGCTGCTGCGCAGGACGGTCAGATCGCCGCAGGGTAAAATCCGCCCGACCGGGACCAGGTTGCGGTCCAAACTGCCGGCGAAGCTCTTGGTGAACTGATCGTCGCGCCATTCGAGCCTGAAAAAATTCCGCCGCGCGAGTTCTCGTGCCCCAAGGCCGTGGGGCGCTTCTTCGTTGAAGGCGGCCAGCTCCGCCGCCAGCAGCGGTTCCCGTTCAAGTTCTTCAGACACGCATACGCCCTCCCTCCGGATCGAAGAAGTGGGGTGACACCACCTCCGCCTCGACGCTTTGCGACGCCACGGGCGAGACGGCCCAGACCCTCTCGCCGTGGCGACCATGGCCGCCGGCCAGCAGGGCCAGGGCGATGGGATGGCCCAATGTGGGGCTTTCGATGCTGGCGGTCAGATAACCTTGACTTTCTTGGGACCTTCCGTTCCATGGCGCGTCGGTTATGTGGGCGCCCATGGGCAGGGGCGTGATGCCGTCCAGGGGGCGCAGCCCCACCAATTGCCGGCGGTTTTTCTCTTGCAGGGCCCGTCGCTGCAACAGGGCCTGGCCGATAAAGGGCTTTTTCGCCGATACCATGCGGGCCAATCCCAGATCAGCGGGCGTGGTGCGCCCGTCGATTTCCGTGCCAACGGAAATGTGTCCCTTTTCAATGCGCATTATGTCCAAGGCTTCCAGGCCGTAGGGCATGAGACCCAGGGGCTGCCCAACAGCCATGAGGCGATGCCAAAGAGTAGGGGCGTATCCGGCGGGCACGTTGATTTCGTAGCCCAATTCGCCGGAAAAGCTCACCCGGTAGACTCGGGCCGGCAGATCGCCCAACCTGCCCAGGCAAAGGGACGCCATGGGAAAGGCTTCGTTGCTGGTGTCAAAGTCCGGCGCCAGCCCATCCAACAACGCCCTTGCCTTGGGGCCGGCGATGGCCAGGCTTGCCCAATGGTCCGTGACCGATGTGAGCTTCACGTCCAGATCCGGCCAGTGCGCTTGCCGCAGTTTTTCCAGGTCGTGCCAAACGGCGCCGCTGCGGGCCGTGGTGGCGGTGACCACGTAGTGATTTTCGCCGAGGCGGGCCACCGTGCCGTCGTCAAAGAGCAGGCCGTCCGGGCGCAGCATCAGGCTGTAGCGCAGACGCCCCACTTTCAGGCCCGCCAGATTGTTGCAATAGACCCGCTCCAGGAAGGCCAAGGCGTCCCGGCCCTGCACGTCGATCTTGCCCAGGCTGGACATGTCCACCATGCCCACGTTCTCCCGGGTGTTGCGCACCTCCCGAGAGATGCTCCGGGCCATGTCCTCGCCCTTTTGCGGGTAGTAGCGGGGATAGAGCCAGGTCCCCGTCGTGACAAAGGCCGCGCCAGCCGCGCGGCTGACCCCATGGAAGGGCGTGCACCGGGTGGGCGATAAACTGTCCCCTGTCGCCGGGCCGGCGATGGCGCCCAAGAGCACGGGCGTGTAGGGCGGGCGGAAGGTGGTGTGGCCCATGTCCCGGGGCGACTTCTCAGCGGCTCGGGCGGCCAGATGCAGGGCGTTGATGTTGCTGGTCTTGCCTTGGTCCGTGCCCATGCCGACCGTGGTATAGCGCTTCACCAGTTCGATGTCCCCATAACCCTCCGCGACGGCCTGGGCGATATCGCTGGCCGTGACGTCGTTTTGAAAGTCGACAAAGGCCTTCGCCTTTCCCTGGGTGGCCTGCTGGGTCGCGGCGGCCATATCGGCGTCATGGTCGATTGCTTCCTCGCTGAGGACGTCACAATCCGGCAGGCAGGCCTGCAGGTCGAACTCGCCGGCAGCGGCGCCCGTGACCCGAAGGGGGGCTTGCGGATCGCTTGGCAGATGGGCGCCGATCCCTTCGTTGAAGATGAGCTTTCCTTGCCGTTGCGCATAGAGATGCAGGCTGGGCGTCCATCCGCCCGAGAGGCATAAAAGGTCGCAAGCGACCTCTGTCGAGGTGCCCGTGGCGCGGTCTTGGATGATCACACCGCGCAATCTCTTTGACCCCTTGCTTTCCACAACCTGGGCGCCGGAGAAAAAGGGGACATCTCCGGTGTCGATGGGCGCTTCCCGGCCTTTTCTCAGGTCCACCATGGCCGCGACGGGGATTTGGGCATTTTGCAGATCCCGCAGGGCCGAATAGGCGGAATCGTTGTTGGTGAGGATCACGGCCTCGGTGCCCGGCCGCACCCCATAGTGACCGATGTAGGCCCGCACCGATGAGGCCAGCATGACCCCCGGCCGGTCGTTGCCGGGGAACACCAGAGGGCGCTCGATGGCACCACTGGCCAGAACCACCTCGCCCGCGGTGATTTTCCACAGGCGGTGGCGATAGGGGCCCAAGCGTTGCTCTAGGAAACAAACACCCGGGTCCTGGTGGGAAAAGGCGGTGGTGTTGGCCAGGAGCAGGGCCCCGCCTTGCGTCAGTTCTTTTTCCACCTTGCGGGTCCAGGCGTTCGCGGGAACACCGTCAATTCGAGCGGTGATCCAGTTGAGCGCTCCACCCAAGTAAGGGTTCTCGTCACAAAGGATCACCCGCTGTCCTTTGGCGACGGCACGTTGCGCCGCGTGCAGACCGGCGGCGCCGGCGCCGATGACCAAACAGTCACAGGCCCCGTGGCGGTGATCCTGGGACTGAGGGTCGGGGCCTTCCGGCGGCCGGCCAAGCCCGGCGGCGCGCCGGATGAAGCGTTCGTAAAACGGCCAACCCCCTTGGGGCCAGAGGAAGGTTTTGTAATAGAACCCGGCGCGGAGCAGCTTGCCGGCCCCACCGGCCAGGGCGCCCAGGTCGTGGCGACGGCTGGGCCAGGCGTTCTGGGAATGGGCGACCAAGCCATCGAAGAGGGGGATCTCCGTGGCGCGCTGATTGGGCAGCGCCTGTTCGCCCTCGCCCAAACGCACCAGGGCATTGGGCTCGGTGGAGCCATGGGTCAAGATGCCCCGGGGCCGGTGATACTTGAAGCTGCGCCCCACCAGATGCACGCCGTTGGCCAGCAAGGCCGAGGCCAGACTGTCGCCGGCAAGGCCCAGCAGGGCCTCGCCATCGAAAGTAAAGCGCAGGGGTTTTGACCGGTCGATGTTACCGCCGTTGGGCAGGCGAAAGTCTTGGGCTGGGGCGGTCATTGCTCAGGCTCAGTCTTGGCGGCGGCATCGCTGGCCCAACGCACCTGATGGGTGATGGTGTCCCTTTCGACCCGTAGCCAGCGCTCGCAGCCGCCGCCATGGTACCAGTACTCCACGTGGGGGCCCTTGGGGTTTTCCCGTTGGTGCACGAAGCCATGCCAGGCCGCCTGATCGTTCCCGTTTTTCAGGCTTGGCATGGGCCGGCTGGCATCGCCGCCATAGGTAAACTCGCTCTCATCACGGGGGCCGCACCAGGGGCAAGGGATGACGATCATGGTCCAAGCCTTCTCAGTGCAGATAGGGGGAGGGGCCGGCGCCCCCATCGTCGATCAAGGCGCCGCTTTGGAAACGCGCGAGGGCAAAAGGCGCGATCAGGGGATGCGGGGTGCCTTTCGCCAGCGAATGGGCCAGCGCCCAGCCCACCGCCGGCGTGGCCTTGAAGCCCGCGTAGCCCCAGCCCGCGTTCAAGGTCAGATTGGCGACCGGTGACGGCCCCATGATGGCATTGCCGTCCATGGCGATGTCGGCGATGCCGCCCCACTGGCGCATCAGGCGCAGTTTGGCGGCGAAGGGGAACATCTCGATGACCCGGGCGGCGGTTTCCTCAATGCGCGGCAAGCTGCCCCGGGAGGCGTAGGAGTTGTAGCCCTCGGTGCCGCCGCCCATGACCAACTCACCCTTGTCCGTCTGGCTCACATAGGCCAGGCCGGCATTGAAATTGACCACCACGTCCAGGGCCGGCTTGACCGGTTCGCTGACGAAAGCCTGCACGGCGATGGATTCCAGGGGTAAGTCGAAGCCGGCCATGCGGGCCAGCTCGCTGGAATGCCCGGCCACGGAAACCACCACATGGTCGGCGTCGATGGGTCCTTTTTCTGTGATCACAGTTTGAATGCGATCACCTGTTTTCTCAAAACCGGTGACGGGGCAATGCTCAATGATGTGCACCCCCTGGGCGCTGGCGGCGCGGGCATAGGCCCAGGCGACCGCATCGTGGCGCACGGTGCCACCCCGCTCTTGCACCAGGGCGCCGGCGATGGGAAAGCGCGCCATAGGGTCAATGTTCAATTGAGGCACCCGGCGCTGGAGGGCTTCCAGATCCAGGATTTGGGCATCGCTGCCACGCAAGCGCATGGCATTGGCGCGCAGAACAAAAGCCTCCATTTCGCCGTCGGAATGGGCCAGGTCCACATAGCCCCGTTGCGAGACCATGAGGTTGAAATTCAGCTCCCGGCTCAGGCCCTCCCACATTTGCAGGGCCTTTTCCTTAAGCCGGGCGCTGGCCTCCAGAAAATAGTCCGAACGGATGATGGTCGTGTTACGCCCCGTGTTGCCGCCGCCCAGCCAGCCTTTTTCGATCACCGCGATATCGCGAATGCCTTGGTCCCGCGCCAGGTAATAGGCGGTGGCCAGGCCGTGGGCGCCGCCACCGATGATCACGACCTGATAGCCCGATTTGGGCGGCACCTGGGCCCAGGCCCGGGCCCAGGGTCGGTCCCCCTGCCAAGCCCGCTTCACAAGTTCCCAGGCGGAGTACTTCGGCTTAAAGTCTGTCATCTACCCCTTGCACCCTGCCCAATTGCACCCTGCCCCTTTACACTGCGGCCGGTCAGGCCTTGCGCCCTCGGCCAAGGCCGATAGTCATACGGACCTCAAGTCTTGTCAATACTGTGATCACAGATGAAAGTTTTACTGTTGTCGCTGTGCCCTATCTTGAGCGCGGGGTTTTGCGGTAAGGTTTTTGGATCAGCAATGAGGGACCGATCCAGTGAGAGTGATTAAAGCGTCGGCCTACCGTCAATTCCAGCCTTTTGCGGATGGCCCCTATCGCTGCCGGGGTCGGGCCGAAGAGGGCATGGACTCCACGATCGTGCGCCTGGAAACCGATAGCGGCGCGGTGGGCTGGGGCGAAATGGCGCCCTTGGGCGCCTTTTATTCGGAAGCTTTTGCCGCCGGGGCGCGGGCTGGTGTCGGGGAGCTGCTGCCCAAGCTCATGGGTACCGACCCGCGCCAGCTTTTGGTGGTCAATGACTTCATGGACCGGGCCATGTTCGGCCAGCCTTATGTAAAAGCGCCTATCGACATGGCCTGTTGGGACTTGGCCGGCCAGGCGGCCGGCCTGCCTCTGGCTGAGTTCTCCGGCGGCCGTTTTGGGTCGGCGGCTTGGCTGTATCGCTCCATTTCCCAGGATACGCCGGAACGGATGGTCCAAACGGCGCAAAAGTACCTGAGGGATGGCTACCGCCGTCTCCAGGTCAAGGTGGGCGATGACCCCTTGGAAGACGTGGCCCGCATGAAGGCGGTGCGTGCCGCCGTGCCGGCCGATGTGCTCTTGGTGGCCGATGCCAATGGGGCTTGGCGGGTGGACGCGGCCTTGCGCTTTGCCTTGGCCATGGGGGACGCGGACTATTTTTTGGAGCAGCCTTGCATGTCCCTGGCCGATAACGCCCGTGTAAGGGCGACGGTGCGCCAGGCCATGATCCTGGATGAATCCATCACCACCATGGACGACCTCCTGGCGGCGCACCAGGCGCAAATCCTCAACGGAGTCACTATCAAGCTGTCCCGTGTCGGCGGCATGACCAAGGCCCGCTTGCTCCGGGACGTGGCGGTGGCCCTGGGGTTGCGGGTGACCATCGAGGATACGGGCGGCAGCGATCTGGATACCGCGGCCACCACCCATCTCATGATGGCCACGCCCGAGGACAGCCGCTTTCATACCGTGGACTTCATGAACTGGGTGACCGTCTCCAATGGGGATGGCATGCCCGCGGTGGCGGGCGGCCAAATTCGCGCGCCCGAGGCGCCGGGCCTGGGCATCAAGGTTCACGAGGCGGCCTTGGGTGCACCGTTTTTTGAGACTGGGTGACGCTGTCGCGAAAATTACCGTCCCGGCGGTCTTTTCTCATGGTAGGCGCCCCCCATCTTTGTCGGAACGAGCAAAATTCTTGGCCCATAGCGTCGCGCCGGTATATCGTGGCGCGTCTTTTTGTTTGATGAGGTTGCCGTCCATGTCACTGCCCATTCTGGCCCGCTCCCGGCGGACCCGCGCCACCCCCTTTACCGCGCGGGTTCAGGCAAACGGGGTCAAAGCCTATACGGTCTACAACCACATGCTCTTGGCGACCGCCTTTGCTTCCGTGCAAGAGGATTATGACCATCTGTGCCAGCATGTGCAGGTCTGGGACGTGAGCTGTGAGCGCCAGGTGGAACTGCGCGGCCCCGACGCGGCCCGCCTCATGCAGTGGATGACCCCGCGGGACCTGAGCCGGGCCGTGGTGGGGCAATGCGTCTACGCCCCCATCGTGGACGAGCGTGGCCGCATGTTGAACGACCCGGTGGTGCTGAAGCTGGCCGAAGACCGCTTTTGGGTCTCCATCGCCGATTCGGACATCCTGCTGTGGGCCAATGGACTGGCCGTGGGTGCCGGCATGGATGTCGCGGTGGACGAGCCCGAAGTCTATCCCGTGGCGGTCCAGGGCCCCAAGGCGGAAACCCTGATGGCCCGGGTGTTCGGCGAGGTGGTGCGGGAGATTCGCTTCTTCCGCTTCAAGTGGCTGGAATTCCGCGGCCATCCCTTCCTGGTCGCCCGCTCGGGCTGGAGCAAGCAAGGGGGCTTTGAGATCTATGTAGATTCCCACGAGCTGGCCTTGCCCCTGTGGGACGCCCTCTGGGAGGCCGGGGCGGATTTGCAGGTGGGGCCCGGCTGCCCCAACCTGCTCGAGCGCATTGAAAGCGGCTTGTTGTCCTATGGGTCGGATATGACCCGGGAAAACAACCCTCTGGAATGTGGCCTGGAGCGCTTTTGCAAGCTGGACGGCCCGGATTTCATCGGTAAGGCGGCCCTGGCCAAGATCAAGCAGGAGGGCATTGCCCGGATCGTGCGGGGGCTGAAGGTGGCAGGTGCGGATTTGCCCGATTGTGTCGAGGCCTGGCCTTTAACCGTGGACGGTACCTACGCGGGCGGTCTGCACACCTTGGTGTGGTCGCCGCGGTTTGACAGCTACATCGGCGTGGCCATGATGGAGCGGGCCTTTTGGGATTTGGGTCAAAACGTCACGGTGAACGTGCCGGGTGGCGAAGCCCGCACAGCGGTGGTCTGTGCCGTACCCTTCGAGGTTTAAGAACATAAAGCGGACAAAAAACCGCGATACAGTTTAGGGAGGATAAGATGGCGGATACCCATCTGGAGCGGCGTCGGGCGAATTTCGCGCCCCTGACCCCGCTCTCGTTTTTGCCCCGTTCGGCGGATGTCTACCCGGACCGTTTGGCCTTGGTGTACGGCGCGCGGCGCTATACCTGGCGCCGGGTCTACGAACGCTGCCGCCGCCTGGCCTCGGCCCTTACCGCCCACGGCGTGCAGCGTGGTGATACCGTCACCATCATCGCCGCCAATACGCCCGAGCTGTTCGAGGCCCATTTCGGCATCCCCATGGCCGGCGCGGTGCTCAACACGGTGAACACCCGATTGGACGCGGAGACCATCGCCTACATTCTGGAGCACGGCGAAGCCAAGGTGCTTTTGACCGACAGTCAGTTTTCCCCGCGGGTGAAGGAAGCCCTGGCCCAGCTGGGTCGCGACGATCTCTTGGTGGTGGACATCGTGGATGAGCTGGCCGCTTTGGCGCCGGGCGAGGGCGAGCGCCTCGGTCCTCTGACTTATGAGGAATTCCTGGCCAAGGGGGATCCGGCGGCCGAGTGGGCGCCGCCGGCGGATGAATGGGACACCATCGCCCTTAACTACACCTCCGGCACCAGCGGCCGGCCCAAGGGCGTGCTCTATCATCACCGGGGGTCCTATTTGATGTCCTTCGGCACCATTGCCGGCTGGGGTTTGCCGCCCCATCCCACCTATCTTTATACCGTGCCCATGTTTCACTGTAACGGCTGGGGGCATGCCTGGACCATGACCGCCCTGGCCGGAACGGTGATCTGCTGCCGCTACATCACGGCGGAGAATATCTTCAACGCGGTGGCCGATTACCGGGTGGATCATTTCGGCGGCGCGCCGGTGGTGCTTTCCATGCTGATCAACGCGCCGGAAGAAGAGCGCCGGGAGATCTCCCATCCGGTCAAGGTGATGACCGCGGGAGCCCCGCCGCCCGCCGCGGTGCTGGAAAAGACCAAGGCCCTGGGCTTCGACGTGATGCAGGTCTATGGCCTGACCGAAACCTATGGCCACGTGGTGCAGTGCGCCTGGCAGGACGACTGGGATGCCCTGGACTTCGGTGCCCAGGCGGAAAAGGCGGCCTGCCAGGGCGTGCGCTTTCCCATGACCGAAGAGGTGCGGGTGATCGACCAGGAAAGCGGCGAAGCGGTGCCCCGGGACGGGGAGACACTGGGGGAGATCGTCATCCGGGGTAACACGGTGATGAAGGGCTACCACAAGGGCGCCAAGGCCACGGAAGAAGTCTTCGCCGATGGCTGGTTCCATTCGGGCGACCTGGCGGTGGTGCACGGCGACGGCTATCTGCAGGTTAAGGACCGCCTGAAGGACATCATCATTTCGGGCGGCGAGAACATCTCCTCGGTGGAAGTGGAGTCCGTGCTCTATCGCCACCCGGCCGTTGCGGCGGCGGCCGTGGTGGCCCGCCCGGACGAAAAGTGGGGCGAGACGCCCTGCGCCTTCATCGAACTGAAACCCGGGCAAAGCGCCGAGGAGGCGGAGGTCATCGCCTTCTCCCGGCAGCACCTGGCCGGCTTCAAGGCGCCCAAGCGGGTGGTGTTCCAGGAACTGCCAAAGACCTCCACCGGCAAGATCGAAAAATTCAAGCTGCGCCAGGCGGCGCGGGACCTGTGACCCCATCATCCACAAAGGAACCAGCACCATGAGCTTCAAGGCCCTGATCGTCGACAAGGCGGAAGACGGCACCCTTTCCCAAAACATCACGGAAATCGACGCGGACCGCTTGCCGGCCGACGGGGAGGTGACTGTTGCCGTGGATTGTTCCACGGTGAACTACAAGGACGGTCTGTGCCTGAACGGCCTGGGCGGTTTGGTGCGCACCTATCCCCATGTGCCGGGGGTGGATTTCGCCGGCACCGTGGAGGAGAGCAGCGATTCCCGCTACCAAGCCGGCGACAAGGTGGTGCTCACGGGCTGGCGGGTCGGCGAGGCGTGGTGGGGCGGCTATGCGCAAAAAGCCCGGGTCAAGGCCGATTGGCTGGTGCCCCTGCCCGACGGATTG
>JANQKX010000270.1 GCA_028280915.1 Kiloniellaceae bacterium | reverse complement strand
GCCTGCTGGGAACCGGTACGATTTTGACTGCTTTTGTGCTGTTTATCCTGGGCCTCAGCGGCATCACCTATTGCATGGGCCTGACCGCCGGGGAATGGGGGCGGGTCTTGCTGGGGCTCGGCCAGTTGGGCACCGGCGCCAAGCGCGGCCTCAAAGGCGTGGCGCGACAGGGCGAGGCCGCCGTGGAGGCGCGTAAACGCCAGCGTGAGGCGGACCGCCAGGCCAAAAAATCCCAGCCGGACATCGCCCCGAGTCGCGGTACGGACGAGGACTTCCTGGACGATAGCGACGACGAGGATTTGGCCCCGGTGGCGCTCAGCAACATCGCGACCGTGGACGATCCCACCGCCGGGATGGCACCGATCCCCAAGGCGAAAAAGGTCAAAAAGGCGAAAAAGGTAAAGCCGAAGAAGTCGGCTCAGCCCCGTCTGGATCTGGGCATGACCAGCAGCGGCTACGAAACGCCGCCGCTGTCCCTCTTGGGCCTGCCGCCCAATTTGGGCAACGACCCGGCTTTGAGCCGGGATGCCTTGGAGAAAAATGCCCGTCTTTTGGAAGGGGTGCTGGAGGACTTCGGCGTCAAGGGCGAGATCATCAAGGTGCGCCCCGGGCCGGTGGTCACCCGTTACGAATTGGAGCCGGCGCCGGGCACCAAGACCAGCAGGGTGGTCGGCCTGGCCGACGACATCGCCCGCTCCCTGAGCGCGGTTTCGGTGCGGGTGGCGGTGGTGCCGGGTTCTAGCTGCATCGGTATCGAGCTGCCCAACGCCAAGCGGGAAACCGTTTTCCTGCGCGAGGCCTTGAGCTCGGAAGCCTATGACCGGGCGGGCGGCAAGCTGCCCCTGGTGCTGGGCAAGGACATCGGCGGCAACGCGGTGATCGTGGATCTGGCCCGCATGCCCCACCTGCTGGTGGCTGGCACCACCGGCTCGGGTAAGTCCGTGGCGGTCAACGCCATGATCTTGTCCCTGCTCTATCGTCTGGGGCCGGACAAATGCAAGTTGATCATGATTGACCCCAAGATGCTGGAATTGTCTGTGTATGAAGGCATTCCTCACCTCTTGGCGCCGGTGGTCACCGAGCCCAAAAAGGCCGTTGTGGCCCTGAAGTGGACGGTGCGGGAGATGGAGGACCGCTATCGGGCCATGTCGCGCCTGGGCGTGCGCAACGTGGAGGGCTTTAACGCCCGCATCCAGGAGGCCCAGCGCACGGGCGAGGTGCTGACCCGCAAGGTACAGACTGGCTTTGACCCGGACAGCGGCCAGCCCATTACCGAGGAACAGCCCTTCGACCTGGAAGTGTTGCCCCAGATCGTGGTGGTGGTCGATGAGTTGGCCGACCTCATGCTGGTGGCCGGCAAGGACGTGGAAGGGGCGATCCAGCGCCTGGCGCAGATGGCCCGGGCCGCCGGCATTCACCTGATCATGGCCACCCAGCGCCCCTCGGTGGATGTGATCACGGGCACGATCAAGGCGAATTTCCCGACCCGTATTTCCTTCCACGTGACCTCGAAAATCGACAGCCGCACCATTCTGGGCGAGCAGGGCGCCGAGCAGCTTCTGGGCCAAGGCGACATGCTCTATATGGCCCAGGGCGGCCGAATCAAGCGGGTGCACGGGCCCTTGGTCACCGACCAGGAAGTGGAGGACGTGGTGTCCTTCTTGAAAAAACAAGGCCAGCCTTCCTACATTGAGGAAATAACCCAAGAGGAAGAACCGGAATTCGACGGCATGACCTCGGGTGGCGGCAACAGCGGCGACGACCTGTACGACCGGGCCGTGGCGCTGGTGCTGCAACACCGCAAGGCCTCCACCAGCTTTGTCCAGCGCCACTTGCAGATCGGCTACAACCGGGCGGCGCGCATCGTGGAGCGCATGGAGTCCGAGGGTGTTGTAAGCGCCGCCAACCATGTGGGCAAACGCGAGGTTCTTCCGCCAGGCGGAGATGGATAACTTATGGCACGAACGACCCTGAAGCGGGCCCTGACGGCGGCGCTGGCCGCGGCGGCCCTTGGTGTTTTTACCGGTGGCGCGAGCCTGGCCGGTAATCCCGCGCTGCCGACCCAGATGGCGGCGATCACGGAAAGCGAGCAGGCCGATCTGGCGCGGGTGGAAGACTACCTGAACCAATTGGACAGCATGCAGGCGCGCTTTGTGCAGATTTCCTCCAACGGCGCCTATTCAGAGGGCGAAGTGCTGGTGGACCGGCCGGGCAAGATGCGCTTTGAATACGATCCGCCCCAGACCATTCTGCTCATCGCCAATGGCCTCACCTTGCTCTACTATGACCGGGAACTGAAGCAATCCAGTTACCTGCCCCTCTGGGAGACGCCCCTGTGGTTCTTGGTGCGCGAGGATGTGCAGCTGGGCGGTGATCTGGAGGTCGTCTCGCTGGAAAAAGAGCTGGGGACCCTGCGGGTGACCATGCGCGACCGGGACGAGCCGGCCATGGGCGAGGTGAGCTTGATTTTCAGCGACAATCCCCTGTCCCTGAAAAAATGGGAAATCACCGATGCACAAGGGGTGCTGACCCAGGTGTCCCTGGTCAATCCCCAATTCGGCGTGGACATCGACGGCGAGCTGTTTAAGCACAACTCGCTGAGCGTGGACGGAAAAAAGGCCCGCTGACTCTGAAGGGGACGGCCTCAGCCTTGGCGGCGCGCTGGCCAGATCAGCAAATCTAGAAATTTTCGATCATGGCCCCGTCCTTCTACGCCGATGGGCATGTCCAAAAGGCGCGGATGGGGGCTGCGCGACGCAAAGAGCCGGTCCCACAGGGACAGCAGCGTCCCGTAGTTGGAATCCGTGTCCCGGCGTACCGCGTGGTGATGCACCCAATGGATCGAGGGCGTGATGATGATACGGGCGAGAAGGTGCTCCAAGCCCGCCGGCAGGCGCAGGTTGGAGTGGTGAAACAGAGCGGCCATCAACACCACCGTCTCGAACACCACGATGGAAACCAGGGGGATGTCCAGCAGGATGACGATGACCGCCCGGACCATGGCCGACAGCAAGACCTCGCCGAAATGGAAACGCAGGGCGGTGGTGGTGTCCAAAAAACTGTCCAGGTGATGGACTTCATGGAAGCGCCACAGAAACGGCACCACGTGATTGGCCCGGTGCCACCAATAAATAAGGAAATCCAGGACAAGGACGTCCAGCAGCACGGTCCAAAGGGACACCGAGCCCGAGGGGCGCCACCCCAGGGACTGGGTGCTGGCGAAGGCGGACAGGGGCAGGATGATCAGTGGGCTCAGGGCGAAATTCAGCAGCCAGAGCCCTCCATTGCGGCCGAGGCGGTGGCGCGCCGCCTGCTTCGTCAAGGGGGGGCGGGCCGCGGGCATGACCCGCTCAGCGACGAAAAACGCTGCCAACCAGGCAACGACCAAGACCGCTTTCCAGAAAATCAGGCCTTCGACCACTTCGCTCATGAAACTTAGATAGGTCCACGACGGTCAAGCCTGCAAGGGTGAAGTTCATCTGCCGCGTGGGTTGATTATTTTTGTTGTATTTCAAATTTTTAGCTCTCTTGTATTGGGCACATGGCGATTTAACTAATAGGTATGAACGAAAAAGATCCTACACCGATTATCGGCTTGCCCGCCTGCGTCCGTGAGATGGAAGGGCTGCTCTACCACACATTGGGTGACAAATACGCGCGGGCGGTGGCCGTTTCGTCCAAATGCCTGCCGGTGATGCTGCCATCCCTGGAAGGCTTGATCGATTTCGAGGAAACCATTTCCCGGCTTGATGGTCTTTTGGTCACCGGCTCGCCGTCAAATGTGTTTCCCAAACGCTATCAAAGGACCCCGAGCGAGGCGGCCGAACCCTATGACCACCCCCGGGACGCCACCTCGCTACCCTTGGTGGCGGAGGCCATTCGCCAGGGCATTCCCCTCTTGGCCATTTGCCGTGGATTTCAGGAGCTGAACGTGGTGCTCGGCGGCACCCTGTCGCCCGAAGTTCATGAATTGCCCGAGCGCATGGATCACCGCAGTCCGGATGATGGGGACCTGGATGTGAAATACGGTTTGCACCACGAGGTCAGCCTGGTGCCGGGCGGCAAGTTGGCGCGTTTGGCGGGGCGGGAAACGCTTGAAGTGAATTCCCTGCATGCCCAGGCCATCGACCGCTTGGCCAAGCGGCTGACCGTGGAAGGCACGGCGCCGGACGGCACCATCGAGGCGGTCAGCGTCAATGGCGCCAAGACCTTTGCCTTGGGCGTGCAATGGCATCCCGAATACAAATCCTGGGAAAACGAGTTTTCCCAGCGTCTTTTTGCCGCCTTTGGCGCGGCGGCGCGGACACGCTCCCGCGCCCGGGTGGCCGGTGAGCTGAAGCCGCCCGGCATGCGGGTTGTTGGGCGCCGGGCCAGCTAGGGATAGGTTCCGGCAGCCGGCATTTCAAGGAATGTTGAATACACTGTAATTCCGGCCAAGTGTTGTATTAGCAAAATCAGGACCTAGATCTATAGCCAAGGGTGCGCATTTTAAATGACGCCACCCGACGGGAGGACGCATTCCCCTGCCTTACTCCCGTTTCTCTTTGGAGAACTGGAACGCCTGGCCCCCCCCGACTAGGCGTTCCATTTTCCAAGAGGAGCGGCTGATCCAAAAATTGTCGTCTTGCGGGTCGCGCGGTGCTTCTTGGCGCCAGGCTGCACCTGGGATAGGCTGCGCTGGCGATTGGTTTTTCAGGATGGGTGGGGCAGATGCGCATTGCAACTTGGAATGTGAACTCGGTGCGCCGGCGGTTGGACCATGTGGTGCGCTTCGTCGAGCAGTGGCAGCCGGATGTCTTGTGTTTGCAGGAAATCAAGGTGTCGACCGAGAGCTTTCCCGGCCTTGATCTGGCCCAGCTCGGCTTTACCCATCAAGTGGTCAACGGCCAAAAGGGCTATAACGGCGTCGCCATTTTGTCGCGGCTGCCGTTTGAAGACGACGAGACCCGCCAGTGGTGCGGCAAGGATGATGCCCGGCACGCCGCGGTGCGTCTCAAGGACTCTCTGATGATCCATAATTTTTATGTGCCCGCGGGGGGCGACACGCCCGATCCGGAGGCCAACGAAAAGTTTGCCCACAAGCTGGACTTTTTGGCCGAGATGCAGGACTGGGCCCGGAACGAAAACCTGGCAGGGCAAAAGGCGGTGATCGTCGGCGATTTAAACGTGGCGCCCTTGGAGAACGATGTTTGGAACCACAAGCGCCTCAAGCGATCCGTGGGGCACACGCCCCTGGAATGCGAACAGATGCTGGCCTTTTGGCAGGCCGGGCAGCTGACCGACCTGGGGCGGCGGTTTTTTCCCGAGCCCGAGCCGCTTTATTCCTGGTGGGGCTACCGCTATGCCCAGGCTTTCGCCAAGAACTATGGCTGGCGCTTGGATCACGTCCTGACCACGCCCCCCTTGGCCGAGGCGGTCAAGGCCCTGAGCTATGCCCGCGAAACCCGGAGCTGGGATCAGCCCTCGGACCACATCCCCGTGGTTTTGGATTTGGCCTAAAAAAGACCGCGCCGGCGTTTCGGGCGTGAACGAAAAAACCGCCGCGGTTTTTAGGCCGCGGCGGTTTCGTGGGAATTTAGGCATCCCATGGCCAATTCTAATCTATCAGCCAGGTCAACTCACATGACTTTACGGGCAAGTCTGTTTGAATACCTCCAGGCTGGCAGCGCCCTTATTAGACGTACCGAGCCGTCATCAAGGGCAACAGCTTGGCGTCGATGTTGGCCGGAGAGGCAACACGGCGACCATATTTCGAATCAGCTTTCCAATCGACTTTGGTGAACAGGAAGCGGATCATAGCAGTTACTCCCAACAGGCGGGACGTGCCCGCGTTACAACGTTGGAAGACTATTTATCGTATCTCGAATAAAAGACAAATTCCGTCTTTACATCTCTGCTATGCATTTTTTGATTTGCTCGGACTCTAAAAACGGGCCTGTTTATTGCATCGCATGGCGAGACGCCCCGATTTCCGCCATATGAGGGGGCTTTTTATTAACCACGGTTAATAATTGCCCGGAAATAGGGTTACATTTCAAGTATTGAGCAGGGGCGGCGGGACCTTCCAGTGCTCAGTCTGACGCTCATAGGCCTGGGCGAGCTGCAGGACCTGAAAATCCCTGGCATGGGGGCCGGTGATCTGCAGTCCCGCCGGCATGCCGTCCGAGGTGAAGCCGGACGGCACGGATACGGCCGGCAGGCCCAGGACCGGGGCCAAGGAAAAAGAGCGCCAGTCCACGGGACCATCGCTTGCCAGGCTGCCGGTCAGGCCGCTGGCCACGTCATCGGCCGGGTAGGGCTTGACCAGATTTGCCGGTGTGACCAGGTAGTCGTGGCTTTCGAAAAAAGCACTGATCCGGGCAAAGAGCTGGCTGCGCTTGACCTCCATGTGGAGTATCTTCGAGCCGGTTAGGCGCCGGCCATGGTCCACGTCCGCGACCACCGCCTGGTTGACCCGGGCGCGGTCCTGCGCCACTTCCGGGCCGCGAATGGCGGCCATGCGAAAGGCCCGCATGACGGCAAAGACCTCTTCCAGCTGAGAGATGTCCGGATGCGTATCAATCATCTGGCAGCCCAGGTCGACAAAGACCTGGCGCTGGGCTTCGAACAGGGCGGCCACCTCCGGGTCCACGGTCATCACGCCCAGATCCAGGCTCCAGGCGATCCGGCAGCCTGTAAAGGCGCGGTCCAGGGGACGCCGGAAGGTCTCGCCCGTCTCGGGCAAGCTGATGGGGCTCCGGTGGTCAGGGCCGGCGAGAACGGACAGGAAAAGCGCCGTATCGGCAACCGTCCGCGCCATGGGTCCGGGCACGCTGAGCAGGTCCCAGGCCCAACGGCTGGGCACGCCGGGGATCCGGCCGGGCGTGGGGCGCAGGCCCACCACGTTGCACCACGCCGGCGGTGACCGTAATGACCCGCCCAGGTCGCTGCCATCGGCCAGGGCCACCATACCGCAGGCGAGCGCCGCGGTGCCGCCGCCACTGCTGCCGCTGACCGATTTTTCCGGGTCATAGGGATTGCGGGTCAAGCCATAGACCGGATTGTCGGTCTGCCCGCCCGAACCGAATTCCGGCGTGTTGGACTTGCCGAGGATGACCGCGCCGGCGGCCCTTTGCCGCGCGCTAACCAAATGGTCGTAAGCGGGCACATAGTCTTTGTAGAGCGGTGAGCCGTAGGTGGTCGTCATGCCTTTGGTGGCAAAGAGATCCTTGATGGCCACGGGCAGGCCATGGAGGGGCCCCAGGCTCTCGCCCTTGACCATGGCTTCATCGGCCCGCCGTGCCGCGACCCGGGCCGCCGCTTCATCCACCGCGACCAGGGCGTTGATACGGGGGTTGGTTTTTTCAATCCGACTTAAGACGGCGTCCAGCAGTTCCTCGGCGCCGAGCTTTCGGCAGGCCAGCAGGCCGGCAAGCTCGGTGGCTGGCAAACGGCAAAGATCTTCCATAGCGACGGCCCCATCCCATCAGACCAAGCGGCAAGCATGCTGATAGTACGCCTGGGCCGCAGCGTCTATTGGATTATGAGGCCAGTCTGATTTTGGAACTCTACCGGATTTTTGATTGCCTATTGGATTTTGGATTCCAGGGGCACGATAGCGTCCAGGCGGGCGCGCAGCTCGCGGGTGACATCCCGTGATTCGAAGCGGTTCCCAACCACCCTTGGTGTGATCAGCACCAGCAATTCGGTGCGGCGGGTCTCGGTGGAGGTGGTCTTGAAGAGGTTGCCGAAAATAGGCATGTCCGACAGCAAGGGCACGCCGGTGACACCATCGGTCTGCTGGTCGCGGATGAGGCCGCCCAGGGCCACGGATTCGCCGTTGTGTACCGCCACGGTGCTTTCGATTCGCCGCTGTTGGATGGTGGGCGAGTCGATGTTGGAGGTGTCGGTGGAGACCGCGTCGCTGACCTCCTGGATGATATCCAGAACCACCAGGCCGCCGGAGTTCACGCGGGGGGTCACGTCCAATATGACACCGGTGTCGCGGAATTCGATTTCATTCACCACCGGCGAATCCGGATCGGTGACCGACACCGCGGACTGGGTGGCGATGGGCACCTCGTCACCCACCTGCAGCTTGGCGGTCTCGTTGTCGAGCACCATCAGCTGCGGCGAGGAGATCACGTTCACGTCGGTGATCTGGCTCAGGGCATTCAAGGTCACGCGGGCGTCGGCGCCGGCAAAGGCGTAGGAGAATCCGGGAAAGGCCGAAGCCACATCGCCGGAATCCAGACTGGAGAAAGTGAAGGAGTTATTGCCGGCCTGGAAGAACCATTGCAGGCCGAAGTTCAGCTCATCCCGCAGGGTCACCTCGGCAATGGTCGCCTCGATCAAGACCTGGAGGGGCTGAATGTCCAAGCGCTCCAAGGTGGATTCAATCATGCGGTACTCGCTGGCGGTGGCCAGTATGACCAAGGCGTTTTTCTTTTCATCGGCGATGACCCGGATATCGCCGCCGCTGCTCACGAAACTAACACCCTCGTCGTCGCCTTCCGCACTGAGGCTGCGGCTGATCTGAATATCGGTCTCGCCGCCTTCTTCCTGCAACTCGGGATCGGAAATGTCGGCGGCAGCGAAGCCCGGCGCGACGGCAGCCTGCCGGACCGCGGAAACCGAGGTGCTCGAACCACCCTCGAAGACTTGCGAGAGGATCTGCGCCAGGTCGGTGGCGCGGCCGTTCTGCACGTAATAGACAAAAATCCGCCGGCCCGCGCCCTGGTTGCCCCGGTCCAGACGTTCGATCCAGCTTTGCGCCTGCTGGAGGTAGCCCGATTGGGGTGAAATGACCAAGATGGCGCCCAATCGTTCGATGGGGACAAAGCGGATCGAACCGGCCAGGCCCGCCGCGCCGCCCTGGGCAAACACCTGTTCCAGATCGCCGATCAACGCCGTGGGTTCGGCCACCTCCAGGGGGAACAGCCCGAAAGACATGCCGGCCATCCAATCCACGTCGAAGATCTCCACCATCTCGGTTAGGTCGTTGGCCTCGGCCGAGTTGCCGGAGAAGATCAAGAGGTTACGGGAGGGATCCACTCTCAAGGTGCGGCCCGGGCCGATAAAGGGCTCGAGAATTTCGCGCAGGGATTCCGCGGAGGCATAGCGCAAGGGAATGATGTTCACCCCAAAGCCGCCCGTCGAGCCGCTGATTTCGCCGTTTACCCGGGCGCCGGTCAGGCCGGGGGAGGCGTCGTCAAGGGGCACGACCTTGTAGAGGCCTTCCGACAAGGTCAGGGTGGCGCCGTTGAGGGCCAAGATGTCTTCCAAGGCCGGGATCACGGCGGAGCGGGGGATCGGATTGCTGGTGCGTACCGTGACCGTTCCCTCCACCAGGGGGTCCACCACATAGTTCACGTTCAAGGTGTCGCCCAGGATGACGTCGATCACTTCGCGAATATCCGCTCCGGCGAAGTTGAGGGTGACCTGACCGCCCTCCAAAGTCGGCGTGCCGCCGACACCCGGGGATACGGTCGCGCCGGAGCCCAGATAGATCTCAGGCTGGGCGAGGGCCGCCTTGGCCGATTCCGATTCTTCTGCCTGGGCCAAGGGCGTGGGGGCCTGCTGCGCCGGCAGGGTGGTCTGACTTTCCGCCACGGATGTCTCGGCGGCGGCCGGCGGGGATTGATCTGTTTTCTGGTCGGCCGATGATGGGCTTTGGTGGGGATTTGTACAGGCGCTCAGGACCAGTCCGGTAAGCAGCAGCGAGAGTGCCACGCCACGCCCAGGACGGCGGATAAAACGAAGAGCTGACAAAACCGTGATCCCTCTTTGGCTCGGCGCTTGTCGACTAAGTCGAACGCCGGTATCGATACATTCAACGTCGACGCCCAATTAACAGTTCCGGACCCGCTCCCGTTCCACGTTCGGGTGGCGTCCAGGCATTAGAACCTTTAGATGCGAAGGGTTAACGTACCGTTAATGCCTTAATTATTGGTTAAGAAAGTAAGCCGGTCCGACCGGTGGCGGATCAGTCGTCCGGATCCTGCTCGTCCTCGAAGTCGTCCTCGTCTTGGTTGCGGGCTTGCGCTTCTTGTTCCTGAAGGCGCCGTTTGCGCCGTTCCGAGCGGCTCTCACGCTCCCGGTTTTGGGCCGGTGCCACATCGAACACCAGTGACAAAACCGCCTCTTCACCATCGCGGTCAAAAAAGGCCTTGTTGGACTGGACTTTACTGAGAGTCCAGCCGTTGAGGTGATCGCCCACGGCCAGGCTGATATCCTCCTCGCCGTCGCCGCGGCTCAACAACACAAGGCTTTCCGTGTCGGTGATGATCACGCCCTTGAGGGTGACGTCCAGCTCTTGGCGGGTTTGCCGGACCGGGGCGGCGCTGGGCGCGTTGACCACTGGGCGGCGGGATTGGATGAAAATCGGCCGCTCGATGATCGCGATAAAGTCTTCCTTAGGGCGCATCTTAAAAACCGGTGGCGGCGGTAACTCGGGCACTTCAGCGGCGGCGACGGTTGATTTGGCCGCCGCGGAGCCGGCCTTGCCCGGTTCGGGCGAGCGCAGCTGATTCCACACGAACCACCCCAAGAGAGCACACAGCAGTGCCAACAACAGGGGGATGCGGTATGCGCGACTGCCGGTCATGCCGATGCTCCGCTCAACTCGCTTTCGGCCGCAGGAAGCCGGACAAGTCAAAACGAACCGCCAGTTCGGGCGCCTCGTTGTTGTCCTGATTGCGCCGGCGCGACCGTTGGCCGCGGATGTCCAGATTTTCCACGAACAAAAAGGTCTCCCCCGCCTCCAGCTCGTAAAGGACATCGTAGAGCTCTTCGACCGTGACGATCATCTGGACCCGCACGCCGACTTTCTCAAAGTTCTTTTCCTCGCTGCCGGGCAGGGATTGCACGCTGCGCAGTTGGCCGTCCGCGGCTTCCACGACGGACGACACCTTTTCCTGCAAGGCGGCGCCGGCGAGGGCATTGGTGGTCCCCTCCAGATAAAAGCCGCTTTTGTTCTGGCGCGCTCTTAAGGTCTTCAATTGCTTTTCCAGCGCCTTGCGGCTGGCGGCAATGCCCTCGTATTTTGCCTTGAGGGTCGCGGTTTCTTCTAAAGCGTCATCCACTCGGGCGTAGGATTGGTGCAGGGGCTGAATGGCAAGAGAAAAGATGGCGAAGACGACAAGGCCCAACAAGGCAAGTGCCGTGACCCGCGCCATCCAGGGACGCATCATGGGCTGAGGCATGGGGGCGTTTTTCGTCGGTCGGCGCGCCATGATCACGATCCCTGGTTATCTTGGACGGTGGCCGTCAGATTGAACCGGTCCAGCCCCACGCGGGGATCGGCGGTCACGGGCGAGTTGAAGCGCACCTTGTCCAGCAGGTCCGAGCGCTCCAACAGGCCGATCAGGTCGGTGGCCTTGCCCGAGTAGCCCGAGAGGACCAGACGGTCGTCGCGCCAGCCGAACTGCAATACCCAGGTGTGATCGGGCAGCAACTCGGTGATCTCCGCCAAGACCGAACTCACCGGCGCGCGGCTTTGCTTGCGTTCCACCAAAAAGGCGCCGCTGGCCAAACGCTGATCCACTTCCTGGCGGACCGCTTCGGCCTTTTTAGCCTTGTTCTGGGCCACCTTTAGCTCTTCTCGCAGAACGTCCAGGCGCTCCTTTTTCTGCTCGAGGGGCAGATAAAACGCCGCGCTCAAGAGGCCAACCATGGCAATGGCCAATAATGCGGTCAGGGCGGAAGCCAGGCGGGGCCGCTTGTTCGAGGAGAGGTTGGGATAAAGGCGAAAGGCCGCGGGCGCTTCCCCAACCACGCCCACGCGGCTTGGCGCCATGCCCAGGGCCGATCCGGCGCGTATGACGGTTTCGGCGGAGTTTTTGGGCACCATGACCAGTTCCACGGAGAGCCGGTCGTCCCGGCCACCCAGGATGCGGTGGTCGAAAAACACCTCCTCGGCCTTGAAGGGCGTATGCCGGTCCATCTCGAACGACAGGACCTCGCGCAGATTTTCCAGGGCGGCGGCGGGCAGGTCCAAAGTGCGCCGCAACACCTGGGCGCGGGGCAGACGAAAGATGATGTTCTGGCTGTTGATGCGGGAGCCGCGCAGACATTCGCCGAGCAGTTGACGCGCCTCCTCAACGCTTAAGGAATCGTCCAAGGGAATGCGGCCCAGGGTTTCCGTGGCCCCTTCCGAGCCCGCTTCGGCGCTGTCGCCGGCGCGCAGACGGCGCAGAATGGCCTGGCGATCATAAAACTCGACGATCAGAGTGCTTTTTTTGCGCCGGAACAGACGGCGCAGGAAACCCGGTAGGCAGGCAAGCAACTCATTGCCCCACCAGTGAAAAAACCGACGAATGTAGTCGACGATTTGCCCGATCATCCCGAACTCTGCTCCATTGTCCGTCCAGGCCGACGAACTATTTCACTATATATGGTTTTACATGCCAACGATTTAAAAGAGTTTAGGCCTTTCTTGCCCGCTTGGCCGACCATCGTACAAAGACATCCAACCAGTTCTATCTCAAGGCAATTATCAGAAAATTGTGTGTTTTCTGTGGCGATAGATTAGCAATCCCTGGACTAAGGACCGCAAAACTACATAAATTCCTAAATAGCTTTATAAATTGTAAACAAATATAAATTTGTTTTACCTTAATTAACGATAAACCGATTAGGCAGAAGCGGCCCAATAAGCTTGCCTAAAGTCTTTTGCGGGCAAGCGTGTTCATTTGGCCTCACGAGGCCTTTTTCGGTTCTTCGTCGGCCCTGAAGTTCCACCACTTTTTCAGGCATTGCATGCCGTCGGGATCGGCGACGCCATCAAACAAAAAGTCCCAGCGGATTTGGCCCTCCACGAAGAGGCCGGGCAGGTCCGATTTGGCCGCCATGTCTTGTTTCAGCCATTCACAGGGGTCAAAGGACTGATAGCGCCAAAAGGTGGCGCCGGCGGCCGCGACGACCAGGATCAAGAGCGTGATCACGACTTTTTTCATCTATGAAACCCTTTAACAAGGCAAACGGCTGTGGTGCCCGGTGGGTAGAGTCACCAAGGTCTGGTCTTATCCAAGGCAAGCTGGGATATCAAGGCGTAGGCGCTGCGCAGGCCCATGGCCTCGCCCCCTTCCGGCCGGCCGGGACGGCTGCTTTGGTTCCACGCCATCAGGTCGATATGGGCCCAGGGCACCTCTTGGCCGACGAATTCCGCCAGGAACAAGGCGGCGGTGATGGCGCCGCCGAAACCGCCGGCGGAGATGTTGTTGATGTCGGCCACTTGGCTCGATAGCAGCCGGCGATAGGGGGCGTGCAAGGGCAGGCGCCAAAGGAGATCATTCTGCGCCAGGCCCTGGGCTAAAAAGCGGTCGGCCAGATCGTCGTTGTTGCAAAAAAGCGCCGGCAATTCCGTGCCCAAGGCGACCCGCGCCGCCCCCGTGAGAGTGGCGAAATCGATCAACAGATCGGGGCTTTCGCTCACCGCCTCGGTCAGGGCGTCGGCCAGGATGAGGCGCCCTTCCGCATCCGTATTGCCCACCTCGATGGTGGTGCCCTTGCGGCTCTGCAAAACATCAAGGGGCCGGAAGGCATTGCCCGCGACCGCGTTTTCCACCGCCGGGACCAAGACCCGCAAGCGCAGAGGCAGGGCATTCGCCATGATGGCCGAGGCCAGCCCCAAGACATGGGCGCTGCCGCCCATATCCTTTTTCATCAGCTTCATGCCTGAGGCGGGTTTCAGGTCCAAGCCGCCGGTATCAAAACAGACCCCCTTGCCCACCAAGGTCACCTTGGGGCCCTTCTTACCCCAGCGCAGGTCGATCAGTCGGGGTTCCTGGCTGCTCGCCCGGCCCACCGCGTGAATGGCCGGATAGTTTTGCCGCAGCAGCTCTTGGCCTTTCGTGATAGTGATCTTGGCCTTGTGTTTGCTCGCCAGGCGCCGCGCCGCCGTTGCCAACTCGGCCGGGCCCATGTCGTTGGCTGGCGTGTTGATCAGGTCACGCACCAGGAAAATGGCATCGGCCATGTTTTGCGCTTCGGCCCGACTGACGCCCGTGGGGCATACCAGACTGGGGAAACGGGCCTCTTC
>JANQKX010000259.1 GCA_028280915.1 Kiloniellaceae bacterium | reverse complement strand
CGGGGCGGGATCGCCCGGCGGCACAAGAGAATCCGGCCCCGCCACTGGGCCACGGAGCCCACCACAATCTTGGGATTCTCGTAGGCCACGAAGCCGCAGGAATCGCAGACCAGACGCAGCCGGTCATCCCCCTCGGGCACCCGGCGGGAGAATTTTTCCCCTGATTCCATCGACTCGCCGACTGCCTGGCCCCCGTCAGGGCCGTCCACGCCGGTGCTCTTTTCGTCGCTCATGAATTTACTTTGACCGAGACCCGGCCGCTCGGCAAGGCGTCTATGCGGACGCCTTTTGTCATTTCGGGGCGGCGACCACGTAGCGCTTGCCGGCGATTTCGACCGACGGCACTTGGCCGGAGCTTTCAAAGAAGTCGTAGGCGGGCTTGAGCTCTTGCCAAAAGGGCAGCCAGGAATGCCCGGCGGCGGCCGTCAGAGCTTGATCGGTCATGCGGAAGGGGAAGACGTGCACCGGCACCTGGTCCTGACCCGCGTCCAGCGCCGCCTCAACCAGCCGATAGATCACCTCGATTCCCGGATCGGTCATGGCGTAACAGCCGACCGACAGGCAGCTACCGTGTACCATCAAAAAGGAGCCCGTGCGGCCATGGGCCCGGTCATAGGCGTTGGGAAAACCGAGGTTGAAGGAAAGGTGAAACCGGCTGTTGGGATTGAGGCTCTGCCGGGTCACCCGGTAGAAGCCTTCCGGCGCCTGACGGTCGCCCTCTTTCAGCTTCGGTCCCAGATCGCCCGACCAGGCGCAGATGGGAAAGGTTCGAAACAAAAACCAATCGCCGCCATTCGCCAGCCACAACTCCAGTTCCGAACTCTGCTTGAAGATCCGGATGAATACCGGCTGGCCCTTGCGCAGGTTCCGTTCCGCCAGGGAGCTTTCCGCCGCCGCCATCGCGGCATTGATCGCTGCCCAATCAGTCATAAGATATGACCGCGAAACCCAGGCGCAGCCGGCCGCCAACACTAGGCCAAGGCCGCCAACCCCCAATATCCATCGCCGTTTCATCGTCGCGCCCGTCCCATTGCCAAGGCAGGGGCAAGCGAATGACACAATACTTGGGCGAAAACACGGCGGTCACACAATTTCCGGAGCGTGATGCAGCCATGGCCGGGTTACCGTGGCGGTCGGAAAAGCGGTTAGGCCTTGAGGTCCAAAAAGCTGCCACGGGGCGCGATCCGGCCCGTTTCGGTGGCCTGGCGGGCGCCGTCCAGGTCGGCCAGGGCAACTTGCCCCTTTTTCACCGCGCCGGTTGCACTGGCCGCGCCGGCCGCGCCAGCCGCGCCGGATGGCCCCGACGAAGCGCCCGATTGGGGGCTCTGCAAGGACTGCAAAAAGGCGGACCCGAGGCCGGAGAGGCTTTGAGAAACATTCATTTGTCTAAAATGCCAGGCAGATCTTAAGGCGCTCTTAACGTTGCGCCGTCGCGGTCCGCCGTTTTTACGCGGTTTTTACCTAACGGCCATAAAGTGAGACTGTCCGTTTTCTCCCAATCCCACGGCGCGCGCTGGCGAAACGAAGGACCCGCCGGGCCCATGACGGCTAAAGACAACGATCATAAACGCGGCCGGCCCGCGACGTTTGGCGCCGATACGAACTTTCTGCTCAATTTGGCGCGGGACTCTTCCGATCAGGCAAGGGCGCGCCTGGCGGACGAGGTGAGCGGCCTGTGCAGCGACGCCCGGCCCCGGCTTACCGAGCAAGAACAGGATCTGATTTCCGCGATTTTGCGGAAGCTCTTGGCGGAATTCGAACTGCCCCTGCGTCAGCAACTGGGCGAGCGGCTGGCCACAATCGAAAACGTGCCCCACGACCTGATCGTGGCCCTGGCCAACGACGATATCCAAGTGGCCCGACCCGTGCTGCTGCATAGCAAGCTGCTGCGCGACGCGGAACTGATTGAAATCATTCGCCTGCGCGGCCAGCAACACCAACTGGCCATCGCCCGCCGCCGCAACCTGAGCGCCCCGGTTTCCGAGGTTCTGGTGGAAACCCAGGATACGGACGTGATCACCACCCTGTTGGAAAATCCCGACGCGGAAATCTCCCAGGCGACGATGGCCTACCTGGTGGAGGAATCCCAGCGGGTGGATAGTTTTCAAGAACCCCTGGTGCGGCGCGACGATCTGAGCCCGGAGCTGGCAAAGAAACTCTACTGGTGGGTTGCCGCCGCCCTGCGTCAGGACATTTTGGAAAAGTACGACGTGGACCCGGAGGAATTGGACAGCGTCATCGAAGACAGTGCCGATGACGTGGTGGACCTGGAGGCCAACCCGCCGCCGCCCGGCCCCAACGCGGCCCTGCGCCTGGCCAAGCAAATCACAAAGCAAACCTCGGTGACGCCCGAAATCGTCATCAAGGTGCTGCGCCAGGGTGAAATCGCCCTTTTCGAAGCCCTTCTGGGCGAGGCCTGCGGTCTGGGCAGCCCCCAGCTGCAGCGGGTGCTCTACGCGCCGAAGGGCGACGGCCTCACCGTCATGTGCCGGGCCATCGGATTTCCCAAGCAGAGTTTTGCCACCATCTTCATGCTGTCCCGAGGCAGCGGCACGGTTTTGAATCCCAAGGATCTGGCGCGGGCCACCCGTCTGTTCGACAACATGAGCATCCAAAAGGCGAAAAAAATCCTGGTCGGCTGGCGCCGCAATACGGAATTCCAAGAGGCGGTGAGCGTGCTGTCCGCCCCGTCGGTCAAAAAGCGGGCGGGGTAGGCCATGGCCTTCCCGCCTTCCGCCAAGCGGCGGACCCGCCCGGTCGGGCGACACCCCGCCCGCGGCAGCACGCCGCAGCGGCCCGCCGCGCGCAAAATCCCGCCGATGGTGCTGCCCGCGCCCGATCGGGGGGAGTCGCCAAGGGACCCCGCATTTAACGCCGCCCTGCTGGACCACCTCCCGGCCACCCTCGCCCTGGACGGAAACGGGGTGCCGGTATTCAGCAACAAAGCCTTCAGAAAACTGCGCAAACCTCTGATAAAATGTGGTTTTTTACAAGAGAGCGTAAATGGGCTGCAGTGGCTTGGCATCTATCGCGGCGGCAAGGCCCAATCAGCGGGACAGATTAAGTTATCCATTAGAGACAAACGACAAGCCTTTGCCTGGCAATGCAAAAAGACCGTCATCCAAGACCAGGCTCTTACCCTGCTCACCTTTCAGCGCCTGGAGCCGCAAGGGGGCCAAATCCAACGGGAGCAGGCCCAAGTGGACCGACTTGCGGGTCCGCAAAACCGGCTACCCGCCTCCGACCGCTTGGAGGATGTCACTCGCCTGGTGTCCGACTGGATTTGGGAAACCGACCCTCAGCTGATACTGACCTACGTTTCCGCGCGCATTATCGAGGTGCTCGGGCTTTATCCCCGTGAACTGAAGGGCCGACGCCTGGACAGCCTGGTGACCGGCAACCGGGAGGCCATCGCCAATTTGACGGAAAAGGGCGCGCGGCGCCCGTTTCGCGACCTGGAAG
>JANQKX010000232.1 GCA_028280915.1 Kiloniellaceae bacterium | reverse complement strand
CGCGCCCTTCCCGCTGGACAGCTATCAAGCGGCGCAGCGCCGGGCCCAGATGCTGGCCTATGTGACGGCCGAGGGCATCATGCCTCCCTGGCCTGCCGTGCCGCACCAGGGCAGCTTTCGCGACGAGCGGGTCCTGAGCCAACGGCAGATCGATATCATCGCCGCCTGGGCCGAAGCCGGCGCGCCCCAGGGCGCGGCGGCAGAATTGCCGCCGAGCCGGAAGGTGGCAACGAGTGGCTGGCGCCTGGGCGAGCCGGACCTGGTCGTCACCATGCCCGAGCCCTTTGACGTGCCGGCCACCGGCGAAGACATCTACCGTTATTTCGTCATCCCCTCGGAATTGCTTGAGGACAAGGTGGTGGTCGCGCTGGACTTTCAGCCCGGCGATCCGAGCGTCGTCCACCATGCCAACTTTTTCGTCGAATACGCGGGCCGGGGGCGTGACAAGGACCGGGAAGATCCCGCACCCGGCTTTTCGGTTTTCGGCACCGGTGACTTCATGAAGTACGACGGTTCGGAAGTGAGCGGTTTTGGCATCGGCGGCTGGGCGCCGGGCACGGACCCCTATGCGCTGGCACCGGGCCTGGGTCTTTACCTGCCCGCGGGCGGCGACTTCATCTTCGAGGTGCACTATCACCTGAACGGCAAGGCCACCCAGGACCGCAGCCGCATGGCTTTGTATTTCGCCGACAAGCCGGTGGACGACTACATCGACGGGCTTTTGGTCGGGACTCAGGATCTGAAGATTCCGGCGGGCGAGTCCGAGTACTGGCGCCACGTCTACATGGATGTGCCCGTGGGCTTTAAACTGATCGATATCTTTCCCCACATGCACTACATCGGCACCCAGGTGGTGGCGACGGCGACCCTGCCGGACGGCAGTAAGCTGCCGCTTTTGCGGATCGCCGATTGGGATTTTCGCTGGCAGAACGTCTTCAGCTACCGCAAGCCGCTCTACCTGCCGGCGGGCAGCCGCATCGATGCCTGGTTCGCCTTTGACAACTCCGACGACAACCCGGCCAACCCCAACGTCCCGGCCAAACCCGTGAAATGGGGCTGGCAAACCACCGACGAGATGGCGGAGCTTTGGCTCACCATTGTCCACGACGACTGGGCCGACCGGGATGCCCTGGTCGAGGCCTCCTGGGCCCCGTGGCTGCGCCCGGCCGGGAGCGGCAAGCCGCCCCGATTGCCCGAGCAGACCTCTTCCCTCACAGGGAAGTGAGAGGGGCTCGTTTTCAGCTCTCCGATCGTCTGTGGCACAATGCGGGCGCCCGGCGAGCACCAGACCGCAGAGGATATCGCTGATGCCAAGCAAATCCGACCCTGAGGGAAAGCGCCTTCCCATCAAGCTGGACACCACCTCCAACGGCGAGTTCATGCCGGTGCCCCTGGATGCCACCAATCGCCGCGCCAATCGGCTGGCCCAGGCATGGGCCAGCGGGAACGCCAAGCGGCGGGGCCTGGGCCGGCGGGATTTCATGGTCTCCGCCTGCGGTGCGGCTTCCACCCTCTTGGCCTTCAACGCGGCCAACGCCGCCGCCGGGAAGACGGGCGGGTTCTTTGATGTGGAGCAAAGCGCCGCGGTGGATCCCGCCGTGGCGGCCGATCAGCTTGGCGACCGGGAGTTCGTTTTCGACGTGCAGGGACACTTTGTGGGCCAGCATGGCCTGGGCCGAACCGGACTGGGCGGGGCAAGGCAGTTCATCAAGGACATCTTCTTGGATTCGGACACCGACATGATGGTGTTGTCCTTTATCCCGTCGCGCCGGGAAAAGGAACTCTTGATGATCCAGGAAGCCGACGAGGTGCGCCGCATCATCGACGAGATGGAGGGCACCCACCGCCTGTTGATCCACGGCCGCGCCAATCCTAACCAGGACGGCGATCTGGAGGGGATGGACGAGCTGGCCGAGGAATGGGGCGTGTCCGCTTGGAAATGCTACACCCAGTGGGGGCCGGACGGGCGCGGCTTTTTCCTTTATGACGAAGACACCGGCCTAAGGATGATCGAAAAGGCCCGCGCCCTGGGCGTCAAAAACATCTGCGTCCACAAGGGTCTGCCCTTCGGCCGGTATTCCTATGAGCACAGCCTTTGCAGCGACATCGGGGTCGTGGCCAAGATGTTCCCCGACGTGAACTTCCTGGTCTATCATTCCGGCTTCATCACCAGTCAGCCCGAAGGGCCCTACGACCCCAACCGGGGGGAGGGGGTGGACGAACTGATCCGCTCGGTCGAAGACAACGGGATACCGCGCAACGGCAACGTCTACGCCGAGCTGGGCAGCACCTGGCGCTATGCCATGCGGAACCCGGCCATGGCCGCTCACATCATCGGCAAGCTGGTCAAGCACATCGGCGAAAAGAACGTGCTCTATGGCTCCGACTGTATTTGGTACGGCTCCCCGCAAGACCAGATTCAAGCTTTTCGCACGTTCCAGATCTCGGAGGCTTTTCAAGAAAAATACGGCTATGCAAAGCTGACGGACTCGCTACGGGCCGGCATTTTCGGGCTGAACGCCGCGCGGGTTTACGACGTCCAACCTGATGAGGTGTATCGGCGGGCTCAGCGGGACAAGATCGGGGCGCAGCGGGCCAACTACATGGAAAATCCCGATCCCCACTATCTGACCTTCGGCCCCAAGACCCGGCGGGAGTTTTTCGCCCATTGGCAGGCGCGGGGCGGGTCACCCATCTGAAGGGCGCGTTCCGCCCGTGTCCGCGAGCCGGCGCGGGATCGATGATCCTCCACCAGCCAACTCTGCTTGCGATCGTGACCCATGGTCAAAAATGAAGCGGTGACACTTTCGAGCTTGCTGCGCCGGTTCCCGGGCCGGATTCTGCTGACCTGGGCATTGACGCTGGTTGAGACCACCCTGACCGCGCTCATCCCCCTGTTCATCGGTTTTGCCATCGATGGCCTCTTGGACGATGACCCGACGGCGCTGTTTCATCTGGCCGGGGTCATGGTGGGCCTGATCGCGGTCGCCGTCGTGCGCCGGATCTACGATACCCGGGCCTATGGCACCATCCGGGTCCAGGTCGGCATGGTTCAGCTGGACCGCTCCGATGGCATGGCGGTTTCAACCTTTAACGCCCGATTGGGCATGGGACGGGAGCTGGTTGACTTCCTGGAGCAGGAGGTGCCCGCGACCATGGATTCCGTGGTTCAGCTGGCGGTCTCGCTGATCATTCTCTACAGCTTTCATCCCGTTTTGGCCTATGCGGCCTGTGCCGCGACGGTGCTGATGCTGGCGCTCTACGGCGGCGTTCACCGGCGCTTTTATCGGCTTAACGGCGAGCACAATCATCAGACCGAGCAGCAGGTCAAAATCCTGGAAGTGAGGCGACCGGATGGCGTCTTCTCCCATCTGACCAAGCTGCGCCGGATCGAAGTTAAGCTGTCCGACACCGAGGCTTACGTTTACGGGGCCATCTATCTGGCGCTGCTGGGCTTGGTTCTGTTTAACCTTTGGTACGCGGCGTCCCATCTCCCGACCACCGTGGGCACCATCTTCTCCATCATCAGCTATTCCTGGGAATTCGTCGGGGCGGCCATCGTTCTGCCCACGACCCTGCAGGGCTGGTCACGCCTTTCGGAGATCATGAAACGAATCAATCAATCGGTCTGAGGCTTGCCAGCCAGGTCCCGCCGAAGATTTGATTAGCGGTTTTTATCGAAGTAACCGGCCCGAACGGTCCAGCCCATGAGGTTCATCATCAACCGGGAGGCGGTTACGGAGGTGATCTCGTTCAGATCCCGGCTCGGGGTGATCTCGACCATGTCCATGCCGACCACCTTGCCCTTGTTCACCAGCCCGCGAATGAGTTTGCAGGCTTGCAGGTAGGTCACGCCGCCGGGCGCGGGGCCCGCCACGGCCGGCATGATGGAGGGGTCCAGCCCGTCGGCGTCGATGGTGATATAGTAGTTGACGTTGTCGGGAATTTGCCCGAGCACTTGCTCGATCCCATTGTCGTGGAGAAACTCCGCCGTGACCAGGTTTGCGCCGTAAGCCAGGGCCGCGGCGACCTCCTCGGCCTTCGCGCTGCCCTGATTGCGCAGGCCGATTTGATGCATGCCGGTGACATGGTCCATTTCGGAAGCCCGGCGCATGGGGCTGGAGTAGCCGTCGCGCACGCCCTTTTTGTGATCGACCCAGTCCAGGTGGGCATCGATCTGAACCACGTACAAAGGGGCCGCGTCGTCAAAAGCACGCAGCGCGGGCACCGAAACACCGTGATCCCCGCCGATGATGATCGGCAGGGCACCGGATTTTTGAATGAGTCGCACGGCCTCTTCCGCGCGCCGGGAATTGCCCTGAAGGTCACGGGGGTCGGCGGCCACGTCGCCGCAGTCCACCGCGCGGATCGGCCGGTTGTCGAACAAGGGGCCGCCAAAATCAAAGTCCCAGCGATCCAGGTCGGAACTGGCCTTGATGCTCGCCTGGCGCACGGCCGTGGGCGCGTTGGCTTGATCGTTGTTGATGTGCGCCATGGTGTAGGGATCGGCGTGGGGCATCCCCAATATGGCGATATGAGCGTCCAAATTTTCCAGGTCGAGGGCGAGGTCAAGTTGGAGAAAACTGTGCAGGTTATGTTTGGGTTTTTCCGTGAGTCCAGACATTTTTTCTCCATTTTCCAGCGGGGCAGCTGTTGCAGGGCACCGGGCCGACCTAGGCAAGCCTTGCCGTTCACTGCGGACATTCTGATCGAAGGGGTGCACGGCGGCAATCTTCGATCAGGCTGCTTCAGGGACAGTTGAAACTGTTCTATCCATATCCTACTTAGATGGCACAGCGATAAGGAGAGAAAACAAGTTATGAAACGCCGCACCTTTTTAACCGGCTGCGCCGCCACGGCCGCGGCCTTGCCGTTTGTGATGCCGGGTTTGGCCGTTGCCCAAAACGCCCCTATTGAGATCGACGTCTCCAGTTATCGCCTGGATCGGACCCAACCCCTGTTCGACGGCCGGGTGAAGATCGACGGCGCCGAGGCCAGCTTTCATGAAGATGCCATCGGCGATATGAACACGGCGGCGTTTTCCGGGACCGGCACGCGGGAGATCAGCGAACTGGGCCTCCACCCCTTCATGCTGGCCTATGCCAACGAGGGCTTTCGTGATTACGCTTTGCTGCCGATCCCCCTTTTGCGCCAGTTTCGCCACAAGAGCATTTTCGTGCGAGCCGACGCGGGCATTAAAAAGCCGGAGGATCTAAAGGGCCGCCGCGTGGGCACGCCGGGTTATTCCTCCACTTCCCTGACCTGGATTCGCGGCCTTTTGGAGGATGAATACGGCGTCAAACCCTCGGACATGACCTGGGTCATCGCCAACAAGGACAGCTCCAAGGGAGAAGCCGGCAACATCTCCGCCCAGGAGCAGGTGCGGCCCCATGGGGTGCCCATCGAAAGCGGACGGCCCGGCCTGGACGAAAGCGAGCTGCTGCTGGAAGGCGAGGTCGATGCCCTGATCCATGCCGGCACGCCGGCGGCCTTTCTGCAGGGCGATCCGCGCGTGGCGCGCCTTTTCTCCGACACGCGCAGTGTCGAGCAGGATTATTTCCGGCGTACGGGGGTCTTCCCGATCATGCATGTCCTGTCCATCCGCCGCGCCACGGCCGAGGAGCATCCCTGGCTGGCAAAGGCCGTGTTTGATGCCTATTCCGCGGCCAAGTCGGAGGCCTATAAGCTGAAGGACCGGCTGACCTGGGCGACGGACATGCTGCCCTGGTATGCCGCGGAGCTTGAGGATACCCGGGCGCTGATGGGCCGGAACTTTTACCCCTACGGGCTGGAGGCCAACCGCAAGACCTTCGAAACCCTTTTTGAATACTCCCACCGCCAGGGCTTGGCCTCCCGGGTGCTGACGGTGGAAGAGGTGTTCCTGCCCGGCAGCTTGGATTTTGCCGAAAAGCTGGGTTAAAGCCCGATCTTGAGCGGCTTGGGCGGGACATCGGGTTGAGCGGTGGTGCGATCCTGCGGTCTGGCTCACGATTGCACAAGAATGCGTGAGCGTAGGTTCCAATTTAACCAATGTCCCTCCTAAATTGACGTCGCGCCGCCTCGGGGAGTGATTCTCGAGCTATCTCGAAAAACCCCCGCGCCGGCCGCAGTCCTGGGTAAGGGGAAGTTGGGCCGGAGCCATGAAGCGTCAAAAAAACAAGTCAAAAAACCTTCGCAAAAAAGCCATGGGCGAGGGCAAGGTGACGGCCGGCGCCAAAGCGGCCAAGACGAAACTGGATCGGCGCCAAGCCTTGGGCCACCTGCGCAATCTGGGTATTACCGCCGCGGCCCTTGGCGCGGTTGGTTGGTACACCACCTCAGAGGTCTGCGCCTCTATCCAGGAGCAGGATCTGTCCAAGATCGGCCAGGGGATTCCGGCGGTGGTGCAGATTCATGACCCCAATTGCCCGCGCTGCGTTGCTTTGCAGCGCGAAGCCCGCGCCGCTGTGTCTGAATTCAGCGATGAGGAGATCATTTTTCTCGTCGCCAACATCCGCACCGCCGACGGGCAGCAGTTGGCCGCCTCCCACGGGGTTGGGCACGTGACGCTGCTGCTATTCGATGGGGACGGCCGGCGGCGCACCACCCTGACCGGGGCCAATACGCGGGAAAACCTGGAACAGGCTTTCCGCCGCCACCTGGCCCGTCACGGCGCCAGCTAAGCAATTTTACCGTCACGATAGCCCGAAGGCCGTCCTGGTAGAGCTAGGCGCGCGCCCGTATTAATCCGTTTTGCTTGATCTCCTGCCAGCGGGCGTCCGGCGGCGGATCTCGCCATGTCAAAAAAAGGAAAGTGGCCAGGACGGTACGCGGGCTGTACATGATCTCTATGAACAACGCGGCGACAGCCGGATATCAGAGGTCAAAAAGGGATTTCTCATGGCGAGCAATATCGTGCCGGAAACCTTGTATGAAGCTCTTTTCAAACGGCGCGGGGGCATCAGCGAATCGGATTTGGCCAAGGCCGATCCCTTTGTGCGGGAGGCCCTCAGTCAGAACAAGCATGACGGCTTGCTGTTGGCGGTGCGGGCCCGCTGGGTCGCCTTGGCCATTACGGCGGTTCTGGTCCTGGCCTTGGATTTTTCCTGGGAAAGTCTCTACTACGTTGCCGCGGTGGCTGTTTTTGCCCTGCTCGGTTGGGCGCAACTCAGGGCCGGTAGCGTCGCCAAGTCGCGGCGCGAGCTGTTTTTGTTGTTTCTCGATCTGGTGCTGATCACCCTTGTCATGCTGGTGCCCAACCCCTTGCGCGACGACCCCTGGCCGACGGCTTTTCAGTACCATCTGATCGAGTTCGGATACTTCTACATCTTTTTGGCGGCGGCGACCCTGGCCTATTCCTGGCGCACGCTTATCGCCTTCGGCGTTTGGACCGCGGCCATTTGGCTGATCTCCTTGGGGTTGGTCGTGGCCTTCGGCAGCCAGGTCCCGGAGTTGACCGACAGGGTGCAACAGGCCTTCGCCGGCTATGACGAACTCTCCCGGCTTCTCGACCCCAATCAGCCGCTGATCCCCGACCGCATTCAGGAGGTGGTGGTCCTGGCCATTGTCGCTGGCATCCTGGCGCTCAATGGGCGGCGCAACAGCCGGCTGGTGTTTCAGCAGGCCAACGTGGCGCGGGAGCGGGCCAATCTGGCGCGGCACTTCCCGCCCACCATCGTGGATCAGATGGCCGAGCAGGATCAGCCACTGGGGGACGTGCGATCCCAGGACGTGGCGGTCATGTTCGTGGATATCGTCGGTTTTACCCGCCTGGCCGAGCAGCGGGAGCCCCATGAAACCGTCGCCCTGCTGCGCCAGTTCCACGCCCGCTTGGAAGCGAAGGTGTTCGAGTACAACGGCACTTTGGACAAGTTTTTGGGCGACGGGCTCATGGCGACCTTCGGCACGCCCGCGCCGAGCCCCCACGACGCCGCTAACGCCTTGAGCTGCGGCCGGGCCATCCTGGCGGACATGGCGGCGTGGAACGAGGCCCGGCAACAAGCGGGGGAGGTGCCCATCCGGGTGTCCGTCGGGGTGCACTACGGGCCGGTGGTGCTGGGGGACATCGGCTCGGAACGGCGCCTGGAATACGCCGTCCTGGGCGATACGGTCAACGTGGCCAGCCGCTTGGAGGCCCTGACCCGTAACCTGGGCTGCGGCATGGTGGCCAGCGACAAGCTGGTGCAGGCGGTCCGTCATGACAATGATGCCGATCCAGATGACCTGCTGACCGGCTTTAAGCCGGGCGGCCCCCAGAGCCTGCGCGGCCGGGCCAAGCCCATGGAGGTATGGAAGGTCTAAGCCCGATGATTTCCCGGTGTCCGCTTTCCCATCCCGGGCGGTCATGATAAGTTGTGGGCTTGGCCAGTGGTATATTTGCGAAGATCGCAGGTTGGTAGAGTTGGTAGAGAGGTCGCCGGTCTTGACCAAGAAGAGCGTTGTAGGGATCGGTACCTCCCTAATTGCCCTAGTTCTGTGTGCCGGGGTGCTGACCGGCGGTTTCGGGCGCTCGCAAGCTCAGGAGACCGCGGCGCCTCTGACGTTCGAACAGCTGGCCGACGACGTGCTGCAGTTCGCCGAGGGCGCTGCCCCGACGGGTGATGCTGATTTGGTGCTGCGGCTGAACCATCCCGATGGCCGCTATCTGGCGGGAGATGCCTTTTCCTTGACCATCGAGTCCCAAGGGGCGGCGGGTTTTGTTTACCTGGATTACTTCCAGTTGGACGGCACGGTTCTGCACCTGCTGCCCAACGAGGCCGACCCCCAGCCCCGGGTGACCGCCGGCGCCACGGTGAGCGTCGGCGTGGAGGAGGGGGCGCCGCAATATCAGTTCCGCGAGCCCTTCGGCGGTGAAATTCTGGTGGCCACGGTCTCGGAAAGCCGCCTGTTCGACGGCCCCCGTCCGGAGGTGGAGCCGGCGGAGGGGTACTTCGAGGCTTGGAAGGCCTCCCTCAGCCTGGCCGGCGACGGCGGGGCGGCGCCGAACGTCTTGGCCAGCAG
>JANQKX010000220.1 GCA_028280915.1 Kiloniellaceae bacterium | reverse complement strand
CCCCATGACCTTGTCCCGGGCCTCTTGCGGAATGCCGGGGCCCCGGTCCGCCACCGACAGCAGCAGCTCGCCCTTGTCCCGGCGCAGGCTCAAGGCGATCTCCCCGCCGGGCTCGGAAAACTTGATGGCGTTTTCGATCAGGTTGGCCAGCGCCTGGAACAGCAGATTGTGGTCGCCCTGGATCACCCCGGCCCCGCCCGGCGCCACGTCGCAGGCCAAGGTGAAGCCCAGATCCTGTTCCTCGACCACGGGGCCATAGAACTCGTTGATATCGTCCACCAAATTGGCCAGGTCCACCGCTTCAAAACGCTCCCGCGGGGCGCCGGCCTCCGCCTCGGCGATGGACAGCAGGGAATTGAAGGTCTGCAGCAGCTGGTCCGCCTCGCCGATGGTGCGGTTCAACACCTCGCGCAACTGAGCCTCGTCGGAGGACTCCATCAAGGTGATTTCCAAGCGGCTGCGCAGGCGGGCCAGGGGCGAGCGCAGGTCGTGGGCGATGTTGTCGGAAACCTGCTTGATGCCGGCGATCAAACGCTCGATTTGGTCGAGCATGGCGTTCAGGTTCTTGGCCAACTGATCGAATTCATCGCCCGTGCCCTTCAGGGGCACGCGGCGACTGAGATCGCCGGCCATGATTTCCTGGCTGGTTTGGTTGATGGTATCCACCCGGGCCAGGATCAAGCGGCTCATGAGCAGCCCGCCCACCAGGGACAGGGCGACCACGATGGCCAGCCCCCACCACAGGGTGTCCCGGATCAGGCCTTCCACATAGGTACGTTCGTGAATGTCGTGGCCCACCAAGAGGTGCAGGCCGTTGCGCAGCTCGAAAACCCGGGCGCGCCCGAAGTTCAGGCCGCCTTCCGCACCGTCGCCCACCTCCACCAAAAAGGTTACCCAGCCGTCCTCGGACACCTCCGCTTCCGGCCATTGGGTGAGATTGCCCGCCAAGCGCTTGAAATTGTTGTCCGCCAAGAGGTAAAGGCCCCGGGTCTCCTCCGCCGTCGCGGAACGCCGGTTGATGCCCTGGACCAGCCCCACCATGCCCAACTGATTGAACTGTTCGGCCAGGCCCTTGATTTCCGCCTCGATGGTGGTGTCGATCTGCCGGGACACGGCCTGGGTCGTGGACCAATAGATGTAGCCCAGCAAAGCCAAGGCCGCCGCGCTCATGATGCAGAGATAAAGCAGCGCCAAACGAAACGTCTTGGAGGCCAAGAGGCGCCGGACGCTCAGGCCCGCCGATTTGAACCGTCTGGCCTCGGGCGCTTTTTCGATCGTTTGAAGGGCCACTGTTTTTCCTCGATCTTGTCCGGGCCGTCCCAGGTCCGAGCGCGGTTACGGTCCCGGCGGTCGAGCCGCGGGTTGGCCAACCTCGCCCGCCTCGGGCCGGCGGAAGGCCAGCAAGTGGATCAGCCGCGCGCCCTCGGGGCGCGCACCGAAGCCGTCGGTCGCCGTGTGCCACAGCCAGGGCCGATACAGCACGGCCCGGTTATAGCGCATGGGAACGTTCATGATCTGCTCCCAGCAGCTCAAATCGTTGCCGTCCCGTTGCAGCAGCTCGGCAACGCTGCCCACCCCCACGCGGGTCAGGTCCTCCTGGTGCAGCGGAACCCGGTCGGAGTCCAAGGCCTTGTGCCGGTAAAAGACGGTGCCACCCTGGCATTGCTGGGGCAGGTTCAAATAAACCAAGCCGACCCACCACATGTAGGACGGATCGGCGTGAACCTTGTACCGGCTCGGCTCCCCGGCCAAGGTCACCCGAAACTGGCCATGAAAGGCGCCGGGACGGTCCGCCGCGACAACCGGCTCTCCCAGCAGCTGGGACATGAAACGATCCAGCCCCTCGACCACGAACTTGCGTTTGGAGTTGCGCCCGGGGAAGGTGATCTGGCCCTGCACATCAGGATAGTCATCCTGCAAGGCCAAGCGGCGCACTTCATCCGGATTGGGATAGAAGTCGTCGATCATGACAAAGGATTTATACATCTCGCACCCTCTCAGCCAGCGGAGTCACACCTGTGAGCGTCGCGCCGCGACCGAGGGACACCAGATGGACTCGGCCCGGTCAAGCGGCCCGCAAGCTGTACCCGATCCCCCGCACGGTCTGCAAGAGCGGCTTGTCAAAGCCCCGGTCCACCTTCTGGCGCAGGCGGCTGATGTGCACGTCAATCACGTTGGTCTGGGGATCGAAATGATAGTCCCAGACGTTTTCCAGCAGCATGGTGCGGGTCACCACCTGGCCTTCGTGGCGCATGAGGTATTCCAGCAGACGGAATTCGCGGGGCTGCAGGTCGATTTTCTGATCCCCGCGGGAGACCTGGCGCGCCAGGAGACCCATCCCCAGATCGCCGGCCCGCAGGACCGTATCCACCGCCGGGCCGCTGCGCCGCCGCAACAGGGCCTCGATCCGGGCCAGGAGTTCGGAAAAGGCGAAGGGTTTGACCAGGTAATCATCGCCGCCGGCCTTCAGCCCGCGCACCCGGTCCTCCACCCGGCCCTTTGCACTGAGGAACAGAACGGGGGTTTCCTTACCGGTGCCGCGCAGCGTTTCCACCACGGCGACCCCGTCGAGGCCTGGCAACATGCGGTCCACGACGGCGATGTCGTAGTCTTCTGCGGCCGCTTGCAACAGACCATCACGCCCGTTGTTGACCACATCCACCAAGTAGCCGCTTTCGGTCAGGCCCTTGGCGATGTAGCTAGCGGTTTCCTTGTCATCCTCGATAACCAGAACACGCATGTGGATTCTCCTTCCCAAAAAAGAGGACCATGCCTCAAATTAAGGCCCCGCCGCCGAAAATTCAACGGCGGGGCCATCAGGGGGGCCGGGCGGGCCGCAAGGGCAAACGGGGGATTTGCCAAGCGCTAAAGCCCGCCGCGGACCCCGGGAGGCCGGGCCTTAGGCCTCCTTAATACGGAGAGAGACGAAGCTCTCCCCTCCATCGCGCGCCACCAACAAGGGCAGAACTGATTGGCCCTCTTCCTTGTTTTTCTCAAAAGTGTCAACGGCTTGACTGACCGACTCCACCGGCTCCAGCGACAGGCTTTGGATCACGTCACCGGGACGCAGGCCCACCCGTTCGCCCGTGCTGTCGGGCGCCACCTCGACGACGACCACGCCGGCCACCGAGGGATCGATGTTGAAACGCGCCCGAATGGGATCGTTCAAATCGGCCAAGCCCACGCCGGTGCCCGGCAACATGGTGGGCTTGAAGCCGGAGTCGCTGGGCACGGGCTGCACGGCCTGAGCGGTCTGCTCGGGCTGCAGGGTACCGGTCACCACGTCGATGGTCTGCTCCGCGCTGTTGCGCCAGATGACGACGTCGACCGATTGGTCCACATCCGTGCCGGCCACGTAGCGGGTCAAGTCTTTCACCCGGTCCACCTCTTGGCCGTCCCAGGACAGGATGACGTCACCGGATTTCAAGCCGGCCCGTTCGGCTGGGCTGTTGGGCTCCACCATGGCGACCAGGGCGCCGCGGGCATCGTCCATGCCAAAGCCCTCGGCCATGTCGTCGTTCACCGGCTGAATGCGCACGCCCAGCCAGCCCCGCTCGACCATGCCGTTATCGCGCAGCTCGGCGATCACGTCCTCGGCGGTCTCGGAGGGAATGGCAAAGCCGATACCGACAGAGCCGCCGTTGGGCGAGAAGATGGCCGTGTTGATGCCGATGACCTCGCCCTCTTGGTTGAAGGCGGGACCGCCCGAGTTGCCCCGGTTGATGGGCGCGTCGATCTGCAGGTAGTCCACCAAGGAGCCCCCTTGCAGGTCCCGGCCCCGGGCCGAGAGGATGCCCACGGTCACGGTACCGCCCAGGCCAAAGGGATTGCCCACGGCCATGACCCAGTCGCCGGGCCGGATCTCGTCGGACTCACCGAAGCTCACGTAGGGCAGGTCCTCCTCGGCCTCGACCTTCAGCAGCGCCAGATCGGTGCGCTCGTCGCTGCCGATCAGTTCCGCTTGCAAGGTATCGCCATCGGTAAAGGTCACCGAGATTTCCACCGCCCCGTCGATGACGTGGTGATTGGTGACGATATAGCCATCCGGGTCGATGACGAAGCCCGAGCCGACGCCCTGCACGCTGCGCGGGGCCTGGGGCGCGGGGACCTGGGGCATCTGGAACTCAGGGGATTGACCCGGCGGGGTCTGGCCGAAAAAGTCCGGCAGGTTCCGCGGCATTTGGAATTGGGGCTGGGCGCTGGCCGCCTGCACGACGGAGATGTTCACCACCGCAGGCGCCACATCCTCAGCCAAATCAGCAAAAGAATCGGGTGTCTCGCGGGCCATGGCCAGGCTTGAGCTGGCGACGACCAGGGCGGTCGACAATGACAAAGCGACGACTTTATTGACTTTTTTCGGGGGAATAATCTCACCCACCACCGTTTCGGCGGGGGCCGTTTCCGTAGGCGCTTGAATTTCAAAGCGTGAATTCATTGTTCTTGGACTCCTTAGTGGCATTCGGATATCAATCCTGGGCTTGGGAGGCGCCCGAATTCAGAGGCCACCCGTCGCGACTTTTAAGGTAGTCTTTTGCGCCTATCGCGAGCCTGGACGCTGGATTAATTGTTTGTAATGCGCCGGCGCAAATTCATTATTGGGGAATTTTCTTCAATTTTATCAGTGTGTTAGATTTTAGGCCTATCCAATGCCTTAAAATGTGATCACAAATGCCGGAAAATCGATCCAGCTTTTTGGATACGAAAAGGATCGGCGAAAATGGACCGGATTCCCTCTTTGCGGACGATCTTAAATTAGGTATCAAAGCGCCATGAGCAAACGTATTTTCATCGACGGCGCGGCCGGGACCACGGGGCTGGAGGTGCGCGACCGCTTGGCCAACCGGCCCGACCTGAGGGTGATCGAGATCGACCCGGATCGGCGCAAGGACGCAGCGGCCCGCAAGGCCTGCCTCAACGATTGCGACCTGGTGGTGCTTTGCCTGCCCGACGACGCCGCGCGGGAAGCGGTCGGCCTGATCGACAATCCCGATGTGAAGGTGATCGACGCCAGCACGGCCCACCGAACGGCGCCGGGCTGGACCTACGGCTTTCCGGAGATGACCGCCGATCACGCCAAGGCCGTTGCCGAGAGCAAGCGGGTGTCCAATCCGGGCTGCTACCCCACCGGCTTCATCGCCCTGATCCGCCCCCTGGTCGCCGCCGGACTACTGCCCGCCGACGCCCGTTTGAGCATTCACGCGGTGTCGGGTTATAGCGGCGGCGGCAGGCAGCTCATTGAGGTCTTCGAATCCGGGCAAGGCGAGCCCTTCGGCGCCTACGGCTTGGGCCTGAACCACAAGCATTTGCCGGAGATGCAGCAACACGGGCTGTTGCAACACAAGCCGCTGTTTTGCCCCGCCGTGGGGGATTTCCACCAAGGCATGCTGGTTTCCGTGCCCCTGCACGGCGCCTGGCTCAAGGAAGGGGCGCGCTTTGCTGAACTGCACGCCGCCTTGGAAACCCACTACTTCGGCCAGCCCTGCGTCACCGTTCACCCGCTCAACGACACCAGCGCCTTGCAGCGGGGCGCTTTCCTGCGGCCCGATGCCCTGAACGGCACCAATCATCTGGAGTTATTTGTTTTTGCCAACCAAGACGCCGGTCAAGGCCTTTTGACCGCCCGGCTCGACAACCTGGGCAAGGGCGCTTCCGGTCAAGCCGTGCAATGCCTGGAGCTCATGCTGGGCCTAGGAAACGCGTAAGGGGAAAGCCCCTAAGAGGGCAGCGGTTAAGGGAGCGGCAGCGGCTCGGAATTAGGGCAATCTCAGTCGCCCTTTTTCAGGCACTCGTCGTAGAATTCCTTCAGGGCCAGCAGCAAAACCACAATCACGATGACCCAAAAGGGAAGGGTGTTGATGGACGCGGCCAGCCCCACGGTAAAGGCCGCCAGAATCCCGATGCCGACGATGGCCGCCACGATGCTGTCCAGTCTTGCCATCTTTCTTTTCCCTTTTCGTCACAGCCTTGCCGGTCAGGCGGCGTCCTCGTCCAAGGTTTCCTCAAAGCGCTTTGCCAGCCAGTTCGCCGACCGCAGAAGGCGCCCGTCGTCTCCGCGCTGCCCCACCAGTTGCACCCCGATGGGCAGGCCGGCCTCTCCCCGCAATAAAGGCAGGGAAAGCGCGGGCGCGCCGATGAAAGTCCAGGTACTGCAAAAAGCCGGGCTACCGGTGCTTTCCAGACCCAGCGGCGCCTCCCCGGCGGTCGCGGGGGTCAGGAGACCGTCGAAGGCGTCGAAAATCTCATCCAAATGGGCCTGCAAGACGCCCCGCAGGTCGCGGGCGCGGTTATAGTCCACCGCGGTGATCTTGGCGCCTTCCTCGATCATATGGCACAGCTGGGGATCCAACTGCTCCCGGCCCCGATCGTAGTCCTTGGCCAGGTTCTTGGCCAGATCCGCCCACATCACCCGGCGCAAGGCCTCCACCCCCTCGTCGAACTCACGGGGCAGCTCGAAGGCCGTTATCCGGTCGCCCAAAAACGCGGCCATCTGTTCGAAGGCCTCGTGGGTCACGGGTTCGGCCTCCGCCCACTGAGCGGTCTTCACGAAGGCGAACTTGGGCGGCACCGGCGCTTCCTCCCGGGCACGCGCGAGCAAATCCGGGCCCGCCGATGGCGGCGCGGTGCCCGGGTCTTGCGCGTCGTACCCGCAGAGGACATCGCCCACCGCGGCAATGTCTTCCACCGACCGGGCCATGAGGCCCACTTGATCCAAAAAGCTGGACAGGCCCAGCACCCCGGCGCGGGAGATGGAGCCGAAACTGGGTTTAAAACCATAAACGCCGCAATAGGCCGCCGGCCGGATCACCGACCCGTTGGTCTGGGTGCCCAAGGCCGCCGGCGCCATGAAGGAAGCCACCGCCGCCGCCGAGCCGCTGGAAGAACCGCCCGGCGTGCGGCCGGGGTCATGGGGGTTCTTGGTCTTACTGGGGCGGTAGACGGCAAACTCGGTGGTCACGGTTTTGCCCAGGATCACCGCGCCTGCGGCCCGCAGCTTCGCCACCACCGTGGCGTCCTGTCCCGACCGGTTTCCCTTATAGAGGCTGCAGCCGTATTCGGTGGGCATGTCCCGGGTCTCGATGATGTCCTTCACGGCGATGGGCAGGCCGTGCAGCGGACCGACGGGATGGCCCTTTTGCCGCCAGCGGTCGCAGGCCTCGGCCTGGGCCATGGCGTGTTCCGGGTCGAGAAAGACCCAGGCCTCGATCTCCGGATCGAAAGCCTTGATCCGCTCCAGGCAGGCGGCGGTCAAATCCCGGCTGGATAGGGACCCGTCGCGCAGGCGCGCCACCGCCTCGCACACCCCCAGTCCGTAAAGAGATCCTTTTTCCGATCCCGTCATACAAAGCCTCTCAACCTCATGCCCCTTTCGACCCGATACCCCGTGTTGAAATCCCTTAGGTGGGCGGCAGCTCGCCGAAGAAATAATCGGGCAGCCACAACGCGATGGCCGGATAGTTATACATCAGGACCATGGAGAGCAGCACGATCAAAAGATAGGGCATGATCCCCCGGAAGATGTCGATCAACTGGATATGGGGTGGTGCCACCCCCTTTAAGTAATAAGCTGCCATGGCCATGGGCGGCGTCAGGAACGACGTTTGCAGGTTCAGCGCCACCAGCATGGCGAAGAAATAGGGGTTCACGTCGAAGGTGGGCAGCATGGGCAGGAAGATCGGCACGAAGATAATCAGGATCTCGGTCCATTCCAGCGGCCAGCCCAGGAGAAAGATGATGGCCTGGGCCAGGATCAAAAAGCCCACCGTGCCCAGGGCCAGCCCCAGAATCCACTCCTCGATCAGCGCATGGCCGCCGAGATAGGAAAACACCGAGGCAAAGGTCCACGAACCCACGAACAGCCAGCACACCATGGCCGAGGTCTTGGCGGTCAAGAAGACGGATTCCTTCAGCCGCTCCCAGGTCAGGGAGCGGTAACACACCGCCAGGAACAGACCGCCCAAGGCCCCCACGCCGGCCGCCTCGGCGGGCGTCGCCAGGCCGAGCAGGATACAGCCCAACACTGCCATGATGAGCACCGCCAAGGGCACCACCGAGGTCAAAACCTGAAGGACGATCTGAAGGGTCGGCGGCACCTCTTCCTCTTTCGGCTTGGGCGCCAGCTTGGGGTTGAGCGCCGCCCGCGCCACCACGTAAACCATGTAGAGGCCGGCCAGGATGAAGCCCGGGAAGATGGCGGCGGCATAAAGGCGCAAGGGCGACAACTCGGCAATGGCGGCATAGACGATCAGCATGATGCTGGGCGGGATCAGAATCCCCAGACACCCGCCGGCGCAGATTACCCCCGACGCGAAGCGGGTCTCATAGCCCGCCTTCAGCATGGCCGGCAGGGCCAGCAT
>JANQKX010000079.1 GCA_028280915.1 Kiloniellaceae bacterium | reverse complement strand
CAAAGAGGATCAATCCCGGTCCCTTGGCCAGGGCGCGGGCAATGGCGATGGATTGGGCCATGCCCACGGGGAGCTGAGCCGCCGCGCCGTCGCCGATGGTGGTTTGATACCCCGCGGGGAGGTGGCGCACCTTTTCGTGCAGACCCACGGTTTTGGCGGTGGCCAGGGCGTCGGTCATGGTGGCGCCGCCGTCGAACAGGGTCAGGTTTTCCAGGATCGTGCCTTTGAACAGGGTGGCCCTTTGCGGCAGGAACGCGATTTGCTGGCGCAGGGACCCGGGGTCGCAGGCGCTCACGTCGTGCCCGTCAATTCGTATGAGCCCGGTGCTGGGGGTCAAAAGGCCCATCAGCAGCATCATCAAAGTGGTTTTGCCGCCGCCGGAATCGCCCTTGATGCCGACCACTTGCCCGGGCTTGACGCTAAGGTTCACGCCGTCCAGCACCAAGGGACCGTCGTCGCTGTAGCGAAAGGACAGGTTCTCCACTTCGATACCGCCTTTTAGCGCGGCGACCTCTTGATGGGCACCGGGCGCTTCCTGCTTATAGGAGAAGATGCCCCGCACCCGCTCCTTGGCGATGCGGATGTTTTGAAACTGGGCCCAGAGCCCCAGACCCCGCAGGACCGGCTGCACCGCCCGCCCGGCCAAAAGGGTGCAGGCCGCCAAGCTACCCATGCTGAGCTGGCCGCCGATCACCAAGGTGGCGCCGTAGGAGGCGACCGCGACCATCACCAGATTGGAGAAAAACCAGCCCAGGCTTTGGGAGATGTTGCTCACGTGGGTCACGTCATAGCTGCTGGCCGCGGCGGATTCCTGCAGCCGCTCGTAACGGCGCTGCATCTGCGGCTCCATGGCCAAAAGCTTGATGGTCTGGATCCCGCACAAGGTTTCGATGGCAAAGCTGACCCGCCGGTCGTCCAGGGTGGCCCGGTCCCGCAGCGCCGCCTGCAGGGCGCGCCCGGCAAAATAGGTGGCCAGGGCCAGGATGGCGAAGAGAGCCATGGGAACGGCCACCAGCCAGCCGCCGATAAAGGCAATCAGCCCCAAAAAGAGGCTGACGAAAGGCAGGTCGACGATCAGCAGCTTGGCTTGGCCGCCGTAGTGATCCCGCAGAGTGCCGATGGCCGCCAGGCGGTCCAGGTGGACGCCGGGTGCCTCCTTCTCGAAAGCGTTCACCTCCGCTGATAGCAGCCGGTCCACCGCGGCACAGGCCGCCCGATGCTCGAACTGGGCCGCGCGCCAGCCGGTGATGTAGCCACGGGCAATGCGGAAAATGGCATCCAGGATCAAAATGACCACCAGGCCCATGCAGAGGAAAAACAAGGTTTCCGTGGCCTGATTGGGCAGAATCCGGTCGTAGATCTGCAAAATGACCAGGGGCAGGCCCAGGGACAGAATGTTCAAAAAAAGCGAGCCGACGAGGACCGCCAAGCCGGGTTCCGGCGGGCGCGGGAAGGCGGCGCGGCCGCGGGACCAGCGCCGGTTCCGGCGGTTTTTTTGGCCGGCATCCTCGATAATGGAGCGCAACTCCTGCGCCAAAGCCTGTGCCATCAACCTAAGCCCGCAGCAACAAAAACAAAGTTGAGTAATTTTGTCTTTATTAGAGGATAGCGGTGTCTTTTTGGTTAATGAATGACATGATTAGTACCTAGCGTAGTGGCCGCTGAAAAAGGATTAGTGATTTCAGTTGCCTCGGGCTATGCGCCGGTTTTTCAGCCAAAGTCGCACCCGCAGCCATTGGCGCCTGACCCAGCTCACGTGGAAAAACATGATGAACAGGCCAAGGGGGACCATCCAAAAGCCGAGCACCGGCAAAAACCCGAACAAGCCGCCCAAGATCAGCAAGGCGCCGATCACGAGGCGCACCGCGTAGGGCGCGGCGCGGATCCGGCGGTATTGGGGTTGCGGAGGCTTCATCCCCGATGATGTGGGGATGACGGGCCGCCCGGCAAAGGGCCGGGCTGCGGCGCCCCGAAGGTCAAGGCTAAATCAACCCATTCTCAGCCAGAAAGCGCTCTATCAGGCCGGCCAAGGCATCGGGTTGGTCCACGCAGGGCAGGTGTCCGGCATCTTCGATGATCTCGTGCCGGGTGCCCGGGATCAGCGCGGCCAGGCTGGCCACCAGATCGGGCGGCGTGGCACCGTCATGCCGCCCGCCCAGGCAGAGGACCGGCAGCATCAGGCCGGCGGTTGAGTCGGTGAAGTCCGTGTCACGAATGGCGGCCGAGGTGCCGATGTAGCCGTCGTCGGGCGTGCGGGTCAGCATATGGTACATGCCCGCGAGCGCCGCCGGCTGTTCCCGATGGAACCGGGCCGGAAACCAACGCTCGAGAATGTTCTCGGCGATGGCCTCGATGCCGCCGGCGCGTACCTGGGCTATGCGTTGGTCCCACATGGATGTGGGTCCGATCCTATGGGCGGTGTCGCACAAGATGAGGGCGCGCATCAGGTCCGGGCGCGCCGCCGCCAGGCCCTGGCCGATGATGCCGCCCACGGAAAGGCCGATGAATGCCGTTGCCTTGATGTCCAGCGCATCCATCAAGGCGGCCGCATCACCGATGTGATCGTCCATGGCAAACGGCGGTGCCGGGCAGTCCGACAGGCCGTGGCCCCGCTTGTCGTAACACAGCACCCGAAGCCCTCGGGGCAAGGCGGCGATGACGGAATCCCAAATGCGAAAGTCGGTCCCCAGGGAGTTGGAAAAAACCAGGGTCGGGCCTGATTGAGGGCCGGACAGGCGATAGTGCAGGACCACGCCGTTGACTTTGATGAAATTCATGTCACCGCTCTTTGAAATTTGAGGTCGAAGACTTAATGGGTCGCATTTTGACAGGAATACAAAACCCGCGCTTGACAGGGATATCTATTCTTTTCCGTCATACCCCCTTTGCCCTTTATGTTCTTTGCAAGGTCCGATTTGCCGTTAGAATAGCGGCTTAGCGGCCGCAATCCAGCACCAATCACCAAAGGGGGAAATCGTGGGCGACAGCGATGTGGACAATAGTGATGTGGGGACATCCGAGGTTGTCGGAAGATTTGAACAGCGAGACCCCTTTCAGGCGGCAGTTGAGGAGCTGTTGGCTGGCGGATTTGGGCACAGCGACCTTTCCTTGTTGGAAACCCATGAATCCTTGACGGTCAGCGGCTCGCCGGGGGAGGCTTGGCAAGAAACCCTGATCGGCCTGGTGGGCGAGATCAAGTACGTGGGGCCCATCACGGCGGCGGGCCTGATCGCC
>JANQKX010000059.1 GCA_028280915.1 Kiloniellaceae bacterium | reverse complement strand
CCGGAGCTGCGGCCGGCCGAGATCTAACGCCGCCCGCCCATGGCCCGGCGGGGCACGCCGCCCCGCCCGCGGCGCGGGTCCCGGGGGCCGTCTTCGTCGAACAGCTCGGCGAGCTTTTCCATCACCGTGCCGCCCAGTTGCTCCGCGTCCACGATGGTCACGGCGCGGGCGTAGTAGCGGGTCACATCGTGACCGATGCCGATGGCCAGGAGTTCCACCGGCGAACGGGACTCGATATAGCCGATCACCTCGCGCAGGTGGCGCTCCAGATAGTTGCCCGGATTGACCGAGAGGGTGGAATCGTCCACCGGCGCCCCGTCGGAAATCACCATCAGGATGCGGCGTTGCTCGGGCCGGGCGATCAGGCGGTTGTGGGCCCACAAGAGAGCCTCGCCGTCGATGTTTTCCTTCAAGATGCCTTCGCGCAGCATGAGCCCCAGGTTCTTGCGGCTGCGGCGCCAGGGCGCGTCGGCGGGCTTGTAGACGATGTGGCGCAGATCGTTGAGGCGTCCCGGATTGGCGGGCTTGCCCTGGGCAATCCACTTCTCCCGGGACTGGCCGCCCTTCCACATGCGGGTGGTAAAGCCGAGGATTTCCACCTTCACCCCGCAGCGCTCCAAGGTGCGGGCCAGGATATCCGCCGACATGGCCGCCACGGTGATGGGCCGCCCCCGCATGGAGCCGGAGTTGTCGATCAACAGGGAGACCACCGTGTCGCGGAACTCCATGTCCTTTTCCTGCTTGTAGGACAGGGAGTGAGTGGGGTTGGCCACCACGCGCGCCAGACGGGCCGTATCCAACAGGCCTTCTTCAAGGTTGAAGTCCCACGACCGGGTCTGCTTGGCCAGCAAGCGCCGCTGCAAGCGGTTGGCCAGGCGGGAGATGACCCCTTGCAGGTGGGCCAGCTGCTGGTCGAGCATCTGGCGCAGGCGGGTCAACTCGTCGGGATCACAAAGGTCCGGCGCCTCGACCACCTCGTCGAAGTTTTCCGTGAAGGGGTGATAGTAGGCCTCTTGCCGGTCGTTGCGCATCTCGCCCCATTCGGGCGGCGGGCCGGGACGCCCGGGATCTTCATCGCCGGCGCCCTCCATCATGTCGCTGTCGGCCTCGGCGGCCTGCTGGTCCCCCTCCTCGCTATCGTCGGAGTCGCTTTCCTGACCGTCCAGGGTCGTCGCCCCCTCGGCGGCATCGTCCTCGCCCCTTTGACCGTCGGAATCGTCGGGGTTTTGACTGCTGTCCTCGTCCTCGCTGTCGTCCTGCTCGTCGCCCGCCGGGTCCTCGTCCAGGCCCATGTCGATATCCAGGTGCACCAGCATATCGCGCACCGACCTGGCGAAGTGCTCTTGGTCCGCCGCGGTGGCGGCCAAGCTGGCCAGATCCTGAAGCACCTCGGGACTGATGGCGGGGCGCCAGAGATCCAGCATTTTTTCCGCGCTGGGCGGCGGCCGGTCGCCGGTCATGGCCTCGCAGGCCAGGAGGCGCAGCACCTCGCTCAAGGGCACGTCTTCCCTGGACCGCGCCCGGTGATAGCCCCGGTGACGCAGACGGTCATCCAAGGTGGCGTCCAAATTGGTGCCCACCCCGACCATGCGCCGGCGGCCCAGGGCCTCGCAACGGGCCTGCTCCAGGGAATCGAAAATCTCCCGCGCGTCGGGGGTCGCCGGGCGCTGATCCGCATGGAGCCGGCGGTCATGGTAGCGCAAGCGCAGGGCCGCCGCGTCAGCCTCGCCCCGGACCAAGGCGGCATCGGCCACGTTCAGGCTTTTCGCCGGCATGGACAAGCGCAGTTCCTTGCCCACCAGGCCTTGCCCCGCGGGCACGAAACTGGCGGTCAGTTCGGGGTTCTTGGAGATAGCCCGCGCCGTCGCCGCCGTGTCCCGCTTGAAGGTCTCGATGGGAGAGTCACGCTCCGCCATTACCGCCGTCCCACATTCTTAACGTACCGCGTCCTAAAATGCCCTGTCCTCAAAGCGTCGCGTTATCGGTCCGCTTAGACCAGAGTGGCGGAAACGCTGGATTCAGGCAGCTCGCTGCCGAAGCAGCGCTGATAGTACTCGGCCACCACGGAGCGCTCGATCTCGTCGCACTTGTTCAAAAAGGTCACCCGGAAGGCAAAGGCCACATCGTTGAAGATGCGGGCATTTTCCGCCCAGGTGATGACCGTGCGCGGGCTCATCACCGTGGAGATGTCGCCGTTGATGAAGCCGCTGCGGGTCAGATCCGCCAAGGACACCATGGCCGCCAGGGTATCGCGCCCTTCCTTGCTGTCGTATTGGGGCGTTTTGGCCAGAACGATGTCCACTTCCGTATCGTGGGGCAGATAATTCAGGGTGGCGACGATGTTCCAGCGGTCCATCTGACCCTGGTTGATCTGCTGAGTGCCGTGATAAAGCCCGGTGGTATCGCCCAGCCCCACGGTATTCGAGGTGGAGAACAAGCGAAAGGCGGGATGGGGGTGGATCACCTTGTTCTGGTCCAGCAAGGTCAGCTTGCCGTCCACTTCCAAAACCCGCTGGATCACGAACATCACGTCCGGCCGGCCCGCGTCGTATTCGTCAAAGACCAGGGCCGTTGCCCGCTGCAAGGCCCAGGGCAGCAAACCCTCGCGGAACTCGGTCACCTGCTTGCCGTCCTGCAGCACGATGGCATCCTTGCCCACCAAATCGATCCGGCTGATATGGCTGTCCAGGTTGATGCGGATGCAGGGCCAGTTCAAACGGGCGGCCACCTGTTCGATATGGGTCGATTTACCGGTGCCGTGATAGCCCTGGATCATGACCCGCCGGTTGTGGGCAAAGCCCGCCAGGATGGCCAGCGTCGTATCGCGGTCGAATTGATAGGCGTTGTCCTGATCGGGCACATAATCGCTGCCCTGACTGAAGGCCGGCACCTGCATGTCGCTGTCCAGGCCGAAGGTTTGCCGAACGGATACGGTGATATCGGGACTGTGGGTCGGGAGTTCGCCACCAGCGGAAGTCGTTGCCATTTTTTGTTCCGTCAAAAAATCAAGTTCTTGTTGAGCGCAGCCGGTTGTTACGAAAACTCGGCCTTGAGCGTGGCGTAGGCCTGGTTAATGACCTTCATACGCTCTTCAGCCTCGGGATCGCCGCCATTGGCATCCGGATGCAGTTGTTTTACCAGTTCCTTATAGCGTGCCTTGACTGATACGAAAGAGGCGTCATTGTCAAGGTTCAAAAGCGCCAAGGCCTGGGCGCGCTTTGATTGGGGCGGGCTTTGCGGCCGGGCCGTCCCCTCATCGTCGAAAAATCCGTAAGGGTCATGGATCTCCCCGTTGGCGCGGCCGCCCGCCTTGCGCCCGGCAAAGGGCCAGGAGGGGCGCTGCCAGGTGGCATCCCGGCGCCGCTGCTGCTCGATCTCCTCGCTGCTGAGCCCGGCGAAAAAATCCCAGGCGGCGTTGTATTCGCGCACGTGATCCAAACAGAACCAATAGTAGTGGTTGAGGTGATCCCGCGAGACCGGCGCCCGAAAGCGCCCCTCGGCGGTGCAGCCGGCCCGTTCGCAGCGCCGCAGCTTCGGGTCGGGCATCTCGGGGTCGGGCGGCTCGGATGTCAGGCGTAAATCATCTTGGGGTTCTACTGGCATAGGGCTCAATATGGTCGGCCACGTAGGGACAAGCAAGCCCGCCGCAGCACCACATGAAATTTGCCGAATCGAAATTAATTTTTACCCTTAACAGAGGAATTTATTTGAAATAATATTCTTATCAGTTGCGGTTTTCGACATTTCTAGATTGCAATAGTCGATTGAGCCCTAGAGCAAACACAGATCAGGTGCGTAGGCATCTGGCCTGTTGTTTCGCTCTAACTCATTGAAGTTTAGAGCGGATCTCAGGTCAATCGGATCGCCCTCGAAATGTAACTGGGCCGATTCCAATTGATCTGAGATCCGCTCTCGGGCCCTCTCGTGGGATGTAACGATAAGCCCAAGGAAAGAATGAACAATACCGAACAACATCGTCCGGAAGATCATGTCCTGCTTGCCGGCCCGCCGAATGGCCTGAGCACGTTGATCATACGGAACGTCCAATTGCCCAGCAAACGCACCTCCTTGCGCCTGGAGCGCAGCATGTGGGACGCGCTGGAGGAAATTTGCCGCCGCGAAGACTGTTCCTTGGGGGAGCTGGCTGAGCGGATCAACGGGCGCCGGCGGGAATCCACCCTGACGGCGGCCATGCGGGTTTACGCCCTCTCCTACTTTCGCATCGCCGCCACGGAAGACGGCCATGCCGCCGCCGGCCATGGCGACCTGACGACAAGCAAAAACTAGGCGCCGCGCCCCACGGCATGAGCCTAATAACCGGCAAAAGCTTGGCACAAACCCGGCACACTAAGATCAGTTTCCGGCATGAACCTCACCCGGTTTGCTCGGCGGTGACGGGTCTGGAAACAACGGAGTTTGATACCGCCTTGCGACCGGGTTCAAAAGGTCATCCTCTTCAAGGGCGTAGACTTCCGGGATGAGGGGCGCAGTCGCCGCGGTGACCGATGCAAATTCCGATCGCACCAGTTGATCGAACAAAAGGTTGATCGGAACCGCCCCATCCTTGTTCCCCGCCGTCAAGCCGGGCGCACGCACGGCAAAGAGGGTTGAATAGTTGAGCAGGACCTCTCGGGCAGACAAGCGGTCAAAGTTTTCCGTGCTCGGCGGGCGCACGCCAATACGGGAGCCGTGGTCGCCATGTAAAACAATCACCGCCTCGTCCCATGCCCCACTTTCTTGCAGAGAGGCGATCAACCGGTCGATCCAAAGATAAGTACAGTCCAACTGCTTGTAAAACAGGGACGGCGCCACCCCCTGCCACTTGGACGGGTCGTGTACCCCCAAACGGCCTTCGATGAAACGCGTTCCCAGGTGGACCCAGGTTTGCGGCGGCGTCAACCGACAGTCGGCCTCCATGATATAGGGATGGTGGGGCAAAAGAAGGTGAGCATAATAATACTGACCGGGACCGGCGGACTTTAACGCCGTCTCAAGCTTCTCCAAGGTGGTGATGGCCGAGGCGGAGACCGTATGAAAGATTTCAGGCCGCCAAAACGGCAGGGTTAGGCCGACGTCCCGGGCCACATTTTGCAGCCGCCAATAGGCCGCCCGGGCCCGTAAGATCAGTTGGGAATTGTCCAAAAAGAGGTTCCAGACCGTATAGGCCTTGTCGGCGAACGAAAGGTCTGACTGGCGGACCGCCGCCAGGCTGGTTGCCAGGGTGGTATCGCAGGTCACGGCCGATGGTGGCTGACTGTGGCACAGGTCCAAGTAGTCGTTTTGAAAGATGTTCAAATGATATCCGCGCCGGCGCAGTTCGTCCAAATAGGCGACTTCGCTCATACGGTAGCGACCGTAGACACCGCTGGGCTCCACCAAGCCCTTGCCATGGAAGTCATGACGAAAATTGAACATGTGGCCCAGGGTCATCGCGGTTTTTGCGTATTGGCTATAAGCCTTCTCAAAAACATGGAAACCCCGGTCCGCGTAGAAGGACTCCAGTCGCCGATGCGCGGCCTCGCCCTCCTCGCTGCCCCTTAAGCCGGCCAGGCCAATGTGCTCGTCCAGAACCAGGTGCAAGACCGGGGGCAGACTCGGGTCGTCGTCCCCCTCTTGCACCACCGCGTAGCCCGGCTTGATGGGCGAAAACTCCTCAAAAATCGCAAGGCCCAAGGTCGCGGCCGTCATCGTAGCCACAATACAGGTCAAGATCGCCCAGACCTTTTGCGCGATACCGAAAACCAAGATGACCCCCAGGCCAACGAGCAATAGAATACCCGAACCCCGGGGTCGAAAGATCTCAAACTCCACGTCGAGAAAAAAGGCAGCCAGCAAGATCAGGACCAGGTTTTCTGTCTTGCCGCCGCCGCGACGACAGAGCAGCGCCAAGATGAGGCCCACGCCGATCAAGCTCAGGCAAATGACCACTGGCACAGGGGCGTAGAAGGGGTAGTCGACGACCCGAGTGAAATTTAAAAACGGCTCAACCAGCAGCAGCGGGAAAAGCAGCAGGGGCGCCCTTTCGACCAGCCACGAGGGCACGGCCGGCTTCTGATTCTCCGGAGCGAATTCCTGTCCCATATCACGCCGCCCGGATCGTCATCGCATTGAGATGGCCTTTGGCCTTTTCGCGCGGCGCAGAACGTTATTCTTGACCGGAACCGTCAACGGGCCCGGATCGGGAGAACAACGCCTTGAACCGTTGCCAATAGAGCTTGCAGATCACCACCGCGCCGGCAACGCCGCCCAAAATGATCTGCAGGAACATGGCGCCGGTGCCCGGATCCAAATAGGCGAGCGCAGGGGCGCCCAGATCCAAGGAAAAGGTAAAGACCAAGAAAAACAGGAAAAGGGATGATATTTTCATAAAATCCGATCCACTCGAAAAAGAGCCCGAGGATCGCATTTTTTTGTTAAATCTCTGTTAGGCTGGACGGCCCCACCGCCACGGAAACGCGCACTGGGCAAGGAACTCTTGCGCAGGTTGGCTCCGAACGCTCAGGCGTCGTCTGCTTGTTCCGGCCCCGCTTGGTCCGATCCGGTGTAATACTCCGGCCAGGAGTCCCGGGCGATCTCGCCGTCGCTGCGGAAGGCATGGCAGCTGTCCAGCAACCGGGGCCGGCCCTGGCGTGGCTTTTTCCCCTCCCGCTTGGAAAGGGTGGGGTAAAGCGTCTGATAGGCGACCGTCGCCATGGCGCCGAGCAGCTCGGAAAGGTGGGTACAGCCTTCCACCCCGCCCAGTTTGAGGCGGATGGCCCTGCGCCAGCCCGGCCCCACGGTCTGGCCGATCATGCGCTTGAGGTTGGGGGCGATGGTCGGACAGATCCCAAAGGGGCTGCCGTCGGTCACGGCTTCGATGTCGCGCACGGTAAAACTGTCATCCAAGGTCAACCTGATCAGCATATCGTGCAGGGGCTCGTCGGCGTGGATGGTGCCGCGAAAGACGTTGTCGAAGTCGTAGGTCTTGGTATCGGTGATACGGCCTTCGATGTCCCAAAGGCCGTCGTCACGCAGATAGCCGCGCATATCATAGGATCGCGTGTGCAGGTGTTCTCGCGCGACTGGCGGCGGCAATGGCATGATTTGGCCTAATTGGTTCCGTCCTAACCAGGCGGCAAAATAGGCTAGCATGGCAGGCTGTCAATAGAACAGGCCCGATTCGGGCCTCTGGCTCGTCGCGGACGTCAATAGAACCTAAAGGTTCGATCCATGGCTCTCCCCCAGCTTGAGGGGCTTTCTCGAGGGGGCTTTTAGGCGCTGCTGTGCAGCGCGCGAATCTTCATTGAGGTGATCTGGTTGCGTTTTCGGCTCAAGATCTCAAAGCTGAAGTTATGAAAAACAAAGACTTGCCCCAGGTCCGGTATGCGGCGGGCCTCGTGCAGGACCAGGCCGGCGATGGTCGCGGCCTCCTCGTCGGGCAGGCGCCACTCGAAGCGCCGGTTGAGGTCGCGGATGGTGACCGTCCCGTCCACGATGATCGAGCCGTCCCCTTGCACCTGAACGCCCTCGATTTCTTCGTCGTGCTCGTCCTCGATTTCACCGACGATCTCCTCGAGAATGTCTTCCAGGGTGACAATCCCCAAAAACACGCCGTATTCGTCCACCACGATGGCGAAATGTTCCTTGCGGTTGCGAAAGGCCTGCAGCTGCGACAAAAGGTCGGTGTTTTCCGGAATGAACCAAGGATCGTTGGCGATTTCCATCAGGTCCAGATCTTCCAGTCCCTCGGGGCTGGACAGCACCTGGCGCAGCAGGGCTTTCGCGTGCACCACGCCGACGATGTTGTCCGGGTCGTCCTTCCACATGGGCAAGCGGGTATAGGGGCTGGACAGCACCGTATCCACCAGCTCGGCGAGCGGCATGTCCACGTTCACGGCAAAGACGTTCTGGCGGTGGGACATGATAGCCTCCACCTCCACGTCGGCCAGGTCCAGGATGGAACGCAGCATCTCCCGCTCGTGGTTTTCCTCCTCGCCCTTGTGCAGGTCGATGGCGCCGCGCAGCTCCTCCTCCATCTCCTCCGACGTCAAACCGGCCGAGTTTTGCACCCCGACCAGCCGCAGGGTCGCGGCCACCACCAGGCGCACCGCGCCGGTGATCGGCGCCAGCACGATGACGATGGGGCGGATGACCGGCGCGACCTTGAGCGCCAGGGAATCCGCGTTGTGGATGGCATAGGTCTTGGGCAGGACCTCGGCGAAAATCAGCACCAAGAGCGTCATGCCAAAAGTGGCGTAAACCACGCCCGTTTCGCCAAAAAAGCGGATCAAGACCGAGGTCGCCAGGGCCGAGGCCAGGATGTTGACCAGGTTGTTGCCCAAGAGGATGCCGCCGATCAGGCGTTCCTTGCTGTCCAGCAGCTGGTTCACCACATGGGCCCGGCGCACCCCGGACTGCTCCAGGTTATGCATCCGGTGGCGAGAAGCCGCGGTCAGGCAGGTTTCCGATCCGGAAAAGAACGCCGACATGATCAGCAGCAGGAAGATGGTGCAAATGACGAAAAACAGTTCGGATTCCATGTCGATCACGCTTTACGTGGGCTTGAGGAAAAACAGGGGTATGGCCGGCTCAAATACCACCGGCCGGACGACCGAGCGGACCGCCAGGCGGCCTCCCGCAAAGGAAAAAGCGCGCTAGGGGGCGGCCGCATTGAGCACCTTGAGAACTTCTTCTTGCGCCACCTCGGCCGACAGGAAGGCTTGCCCGATACCCCGGGTCAAAACGAAGGTGATGCGGCCGTCGTGCACCTTTTTGTCCTTGGTCATGTGCTCGAAGAGGCGCTGCGGGTCCCAGACCCAGCCCTCCACGTCCTCGCTGGCCGGCAGCCCGACCGCGTTGAAATGGCGCCGCACCCGTGCGCTGTCCTCGGCCGGGCAAAGGCCCAGCTGAACCGACAGGTCAAAGGCCAGCAGAATGCCCATGGCCACGGCTTCGCCGTGCAGCACCATGTCGCTGTATCCCGTCTCCGCCTCAATGGCGTGGCCGAAGGTGTGGCCCAGGTTCAGCAAGGCCCGCTGGCCCGCTTCCCGCTCGTCGGCCGCGACGATTTCGGCCTTGGCGCGGCAACTGGTGACCACGCTTTTGCGGATCGAATCCCGGTTGCCTTCCAACAACCCCAGCCCGTGGACCTCGAGCCAGGTGAAAAAGTCCGAATCATTGATCAGGCCGTATTTCACCACCTCCGCGTAACCGGCCAGCAGTTCCCGTTGGGGCAGGGTGGCCAGGACGGTGGTATCGGCCAGCACGAGGCGGGGCTGATGAAACGCGCCGATCAGGTTCTTGCCCTGGGGCACGTTGATGCCGGTCTTGCCGCCCACGGAGCTGTCCACCTGGGCCAAGAGGGTGGTGGGGATCTGAACAAAGTCGACACCCCGCTGCACGATGGCCGCGGCAAAGCCGGTGATGTCGCCAACCACGCCGCCGCCCAGGGCGATCAGGCAACCCCGCCGTTCGAGCCGCGCATCGAGCAGCCGGCCCAAGAGATCCTGCAGCACCTCGAAGCTCTTGGTTTGCTCGCCGACCGGCAGCACAAAGGCCTGAAAGGCGATGTCCGCGTCTTCCAAGGCCCGTTCCAAAGTGGCCAGATGCAGCTCCGCCACGGTCTGATCCGTAATGATGAAAACCTTGGGGCGCCGAAGAACCGGCGCCATCAGACGGCCGGCCTCGGACAGGAGCGTGTCGCCCACCAGGATGTCATAGCTGCGCGGGCCCAGGTCCAGCGACAGCCGCTCAAAGGGGGTCACGGTTCCAGCCTCCTGTTATTGCCGTCGGGGTGCGCCTCGAGATAGGCGGCCAAGGCCTTGACGATGCGCTGATGGGTTATTTCCGGCGGGCCGTCGAAACTGTCAACGACAATGTCCGCTTCGGCGTAGACCGGATAGCGCTGCGTCATCAGATCACTCAGGATCTGCCGCGGGTCGCCGGTTTTCAACAGGGGCCGGTTGTCGCGCCGCGCGGTGCGTTTGACCAAGAGGTCCAGATCCGCGCGCAGCCAGATGGAAATCGCCTTGTCCAGAATGGTTTGCCGGGTGGCCGGATTCATGAAAGCCCCGCCGCCGGTGGAGAGCACATGGATCGGCTCGCCGAGCAAACGGGCGATCACCCGCTGCTCGCCGTCGCGAAAGGCCTGTTCGCCGTGGCACTCGAAGATTTCCGGGATGGTGCAGCCCGCGGCGATTTCGATTTCCTGATCCGCATCCACGAAAGGCAGCGCCAGCTTGGCCGCCAAGCGGCGCCCCATGTTGGTTTTGCCCGCCCCCATCAGACCGACCAGAACCACGGTCTTGGGCACTTTGCTCGCTTCAATCGAAACCATTTCCTCACTCATGGCGCGCCTCCTCGCTCACCCCGAGACACCCCAACCTGGGCCCCTTTTCACACGCCGCACATCAATACTCAACGGTCCAGCCATACGCCGGACAGCGTTTCGGCATGGCTTAGATGACATTGCATCTGCCGCGGAGGACCGATAGACTGCCGCAAACTCGCCACAGTCCGATTCTATCGTACATTTCTTGCAGTGTTACAAGCCCGGCACTTTGCTTTCTCATCCTCGCTCAACCGCCCCGTTGCGATCATTGGTGTCTGCCTTGGTTAACGCGGCAATGCTTCCCATTCGATTGTAGGTCATGCGAAAAACATCTCTCTTTGCCTTGGTGCTCCTCGTTGTCCTGCTCGCCTCCGGCGCGCTGTTTCTCCTGACTTGGGACATTCCGCCGCCGACGACCACCGTGGAAAAGGTAATTCCCGATGATCAGTTCCCCCGATGACACCGAGACTGGACAGCCGTTAACCTGGTTCCTAGCCATTTGCGCCCTTGTGCTGGCCCAGCTCGTGGTCGGCACCGGCCCGCTCATGGCCCAATCCAGCGGCACGGAAGAAGGCGGCGGCCAAGGCTTGGGCGCGCCCATCCTGCTGATGCCCGTCCAGCCCCTGCAGCCCGACACAGGCGCGACCAGCAGCGGCAATATCAATCTGGGCACGGAACAGGGCTTGGACCAGGTGCCGCAAGTCGAGGGCATCGAAATCAACCCCTTGAGCGAGCGGGACCCGCAGGCCATTGGAATCCTGAGCGCGGCCGAGGGCGGCCTGGGCACGGACCTGTGGCTGGGCAGCCAGCCGGAAGTGATCGCCAATCTGCTGTCCGTGATGCCCGGCGACATCTCCTCGCCCCTGCTCCGAGATCTGGCGGTCCGCCTGTTGTTGACCAGCACGGCCCCGCCGAAAGCGGCCAATCCGCAAGTCGCGGCGGCGCAAAGCGAATTGATCGCCCTCCTGAGCAGTGGCGGTGCCGCTTCGGACGATATTCTGGCCCTTAGAGTCGAAAAACTGGCCCAGTTGGGTGAGGTGGCACCCTTGGGCACCCTCTTGGCGGCTGTCCCCGAACGCTATGACGACGCGCGCATTGCCCAGGCCCGCATCGACGTGGATTTGACCCGGGGCGATTTCGACGGCGCCTGCCGCCGGGTCCGCCGGACCATCGACCTCTATGCCGGGGTGCCCTACTGGCCCCAGGCGATGATTTTCTGCCAGCTGTTGGCGGGGGAACAAAGCCAAGCCGAGCTGGGCCTGGACCTGCTGCGGGAACTGGGCAGCGACGACAGTCCGGCCTTTCTGGCCTTGGCCGAGCAAATGGCCGGCGGCGCGGCCCGGGACTTAGCGCCTTTCACCCTGACGCCCCTGCTCTATGCCATGCTGCGCAGCCTGGAGCGGGACCTGCCGCCGGAAAACGCGCCCCTGGCCGCGCCCATGGTGCTGCCCAGCCTGGCCTCCTGGCCCGTGGCCAACATGGAAACCCGCACCTTGGCGGCCGAACGGGCCGTGGCCCGGGGCTTGATGGCGCCGGCCGATCTGGTGGCCCTCTACAAGGAATTCAGGTTCTCGTCCCAGGAACTGAGCAGCGCCTTGAGCTTGTCGGCCCAGTTGCCGGCGGTGGAGGCCCGCGCCCTGCTGTACCAGGCCGCCGCCGGGCAAGGCATTGCCGTCACCCAGGCGGAGTTCCTGCAAGCAGCCCTGGAGGCCAGCGGCGACGACGAGACCTACCGGGTCATGGTCCAGGCGCTCGAGCCCCAATTGACCGCGCTGCCGGCCCGGCGGGACTTGCTGTGGTTCGCCGCCACCGCCGGCAAGGCCCAGTTCGCCCTGGGCAAACACCAACAGGCCCTGGCCTGGTTCCGCCTGGCGCAGCGGGAAGCCCTGCGCGCGCCGGAGGCGGAGAAAATCGCCGCGGAGCTCTGGCCCTACGTGCGTCAGGCCGGCGGCGGTGCCCTGGCCGGGTCGCAAGGCCTGGCCGACTGGGCGGAAA
>JANQKX010000034.1 GCA_028280915.1 Kiloniellaceae bacterium | reverse complement strand
TTCAATCATCCGCGGAGACGGAGCGGCGGTCTTGCTTGCGGGCCGCGCGATGGCGTTTGCTTGCCAGGCGCCGTTCACGGCCGGCCCGGCTTGGTCGGGTGGGCCGGCGTGGCGTAGGCGGTGTCGCGGCCTGGCGGATCAGGGCGCACAAGCGTTCGATGGCGTCGGCGCGATTGCGTTCCTGGCTGCGAAAGCGCCGGGCATCGATCAGCAGAACGCCGGTCTCGGTCATGCGCTGCCCGGCAAGCCGCACCAGGCGGCTCCGCTGGGTATCGCTCAAGTCCGGGCAGTTCATCATGTGGAAGCGAAGTTGCACCGCGCTGGCCACCTTGTTCACATTCTGCCCGCCCGGCCCCGAGGCACGAATGAACTTGAATTGCAGCGCGTCTTCGTCGATGGATATGGTGTCGTTGACCTTTATCATCCGGTCGCCATAGCATTTTACGCGCCAAAAGGGGAGGCTGTTGCATGTACAAACTCTATTGGGCCGCCAATACCGCCGCCTTTGCGCCCCAGGCGGTCTTGGAAGAGGCCGATCTGCCCTACGAGCGGGTAGAAGTAGATATGGCGGCTGAAGAGACCCGGCAGGCCGATTACCTTGCCATGAACCCGGCAGGGTATGTTCCGACCCTGGTCACGCCGCAGGGCCAGGTCGTCTTTGAGTCTGCCGCGGTGGTGCTCTTTTTGTGCGATCATCACGACCTTTTCCACCTGATACCGGAGCCCCATGATCCCCAAAAGGGCCTGTTTTACCGCTCGCTCTTTTACATGACCAACACGGTGCAGGAGGCCTATAAGACCTATTACTACGCCGAGCGCTACGGCGGTCCCCAAGTGAATACCGATCTCATTCAGGCCCAGGCCATGGCCAACCTTTGGGAGCGGTGGTCCTTGGTGGAAGACCAGTTGGCGGCCAATGGCCCCTACCTCTTGGGCGAAGGCTATTCGGCCTGCGACATTTACCTGCTCATGCTGGCTCACTGGTTCCCGTCGCTCGACGATCTTCTACGGCGCTTCCCGGCCATGGCCCGCTGCGTGGCCTTGACCAGCGAGCGCCCCGCGATCCGGCGGACCCTGGCCGCCCACGGTCTGGTTTAGGCAGGGGCAAAGGCGCCGTTACTCGGCGGCGCTCAGGCGGCCGGCGCCCACCCGCCCTATCAAGGCCTCGTTGCCGGGCTGGGGACGGGTCGGCACGTTCAGGGCCAAAATCAGGGAACACAGGGCCATGGCGCTGCCGGCCAGGAAAACGGCGGCGGGCGATGCCAACCAGACCAGCCCGAAGGCGACCGGGATGACCACGGCGGCGATGTGATTGATGCTGAAGCTGACCCCGGCGGTGGCGGCGATATCGGCCGGATCGGCGATCTTTTGGAAATAGGTCTTGATGGCGATGGCCAGGGCGAAAAACATGTGGTCCACCAGATAGAGGCCGGCGGCGATCACGGCGTTATCCACGAAGGCATAGGCGGTGAATACGCCGATCAGGCCGATGTATTCGAAAATAAGGGCCTTGCGCTCGCCCCAGCGTCCGATCCAACGGCCGATGATGGGGGCGAGCCAAATGTTGATTCCGGCGTTCACCAGGAACAAAAGGGCGATCTGCGCCACGCTGAACCCGAATTTCTCCACCATCAAAAATCCGGCGAAGACGATGAAGATTTGCCGCCGGGCGCCGCTCATGAAGACCAGGGCGTAGTACAGCCAGTAACGCTTGCGCAGGACCATGTGGCGGTGCTGGTGCACCTTCTCTTCATAGAGGGGATAGGCCGCCCAGCTGGCCAGGGCGATGATGGCCGTGGCGCCGCCGCCGATGACATAGATCCACTTGAAATCCAAGGCGAAGAGCTCGCTGGACAGCCAAATCAAGCCAAAGGTCACGATCGAGGTGAAAGAGCCCACGGCAATGATCCGGCCCAGCACCTCCGGCGCCCGGGATTTGTCGATCCACTGCAGAGAGAGGGAGACTTGCAGGGTTTCGTAATAGTGGTAGCCCACGGACATGATCACGGTGGTGATGTAAAGTCCGATGATGCTGGGGAAAAACCCGGTGATGGCGGTGCCGAAACCCAGCAGGATCAAGGAAACGAAGGCCAGGCGCTGCTCGCGGATGATCAGCAGCAAAAAAACCACCGTAAAGGCCAGGAAACCCGGCACCTCGCGCAGGGACTGCAAAATGCCCATCTCCGCGCCGGTGAAGGCGGCCCGTTCGATGGCGAAGTTGTTCAGAAGAGCCTGCCAGGTGGCGAAGCTCAAAGGCACGGCACCGGCCATGAGCAGCAAGAGCACTTCTTGCCGCCGCCACCCTTGGGCCAAATATCCGCGCCAAATACTCATGATACTTCTTTTAGGCCCTGTCATTTTGCCGGTCTTGCTATAAACTGACATTCAATGTTGAAAAACGGTCAAGATGAAAGGGCAGGACCTTGGTGATGAGCCCGGCGGGATCCGGCCTGGCGCCTGAGGGCACGCTGGTGAACGACCTGGACCCCTCGTTGCCCCATATTGGGGACCACCAAGACCCGGCGGCGCCGGTGGTGACCTTGGCGCGGGACTGTGTAACGGCCCTCAGTCACCCGCCTCACCGGCATTTTCGCGGCCAGCTGCTCTATGCCTCCAAGGGCATCATGACGGTGGAAACCCAATTCGGCCGCTGGCTGGTACCGCCCTCCCAAGCGGTCTGGGTACCGCCCGGCGTGATCCACAAGGTGGAAAGTCTGGGGCCGCTTTACCTGCGCAGCCTTTATCTCCACCCCGAGGCTTGCCGGGGCCTGCCCGAGCAGTGCACCGTGCTCACGGTTTCGCCCCTGCTGCGGGAGCTGATCTTGCGCGCCGTGACCCTGCCCCGGTTCTATGACC
>JANQKX010000722.1 GCA_028280915.1 Kiloniellaceae bacterium | reverse complement strand
CTGTTGTGGCGGATCCGTATATAGTTGCCATAGGATCCTTTACGCCCGGCGGCCTCGACCACGCCGTTGCCAGCGGCGTAGATGGGCGTGCCCGTGGGGGCGGCGAAGTCCGTGCCTTTGTGCATCTTGCTGTAGCCCAGGACCGGATGTTTGCGCATGCCGAAGCCCGAGGACAGACGGGCGCCGTCGATGGGGGTGCGCATGAGGGTACGGCGCACGGATTCCCCTTCGGTGTTGAAATAGTCGAAGCCGCCGTCCGGCAGTTCATAGTGGTACAACGCGACCGTCTCGCCGGAGAGGGTGAGGGAGCCATAGAGCATGGGGCCGGTGCGGGCCAGTTGCCCGTCACTGTTCCGATGGGTCTCGTAGAGGAACTCAAAGCCGTCGCCCTTGCGGATTTCGCGCTGGAAGTCCACGTCGAAGCTGAAGGCGCGGATCGCCTCGATCAGCAGGCGCGGCGGGACTCCTTCTTGCTGGGCGGCCAGGGCCAGGGAGCTGTCGATGGTGCCGGCGGCGCTGTTCACCTCAACCGCCAGGTCCCGCTCCACGGCTTTCGCCAGATAAGTACCTTCGCCGTCCCGGGTTACCTGGATGTCTTCGGTCAGATTGGGATGCAGGGCCAAGCTGTGCAGCTGGCCATGGCTGGCATCACCCTCGGCGCTGACGAAGGAAAGGGAGATCTCTTGGCCGGGGCGCAGGTGCCGGGGATCAAAAATCTCCGTCATGGCGGCGATGGCCTGATGGGCCTCCGTGCCGTCGGCGCCGGCCTTCACCAGTAGTTTCATCAAGGTATCACCGCGGGCCACCTTGACCTTGACCGGCGGCGCCAGGCTGGGCTCGCTGCTGTCACCAACGGCTTGGCCCTGTAAATCAGGCGGCGCGGTGGCCGGGTCGGGCAAGGCCGCCGTCTGCGGAGCCACGGAATCCGCCGGTGCCGCGGGGGAGGCCACATCGGATTCTGTCGCTTGCGGCGCTGCGGATTCGGAAACGACGGTTTCCGGGGCGGAGAGGTGGCGCAGATGACCCATGCTGTGCAGGGCGCTCAACTGAGGCGCCGCCTCGGCGGCGTTCTCTTGCGGTGCCGCTCGGCCGGCCAGGGATTGGGGCCGTGGGTCGGCCTGTTGCGCCTGTCTTTGGATCACGGCCGGTCGGTTTTCGGGGGAAAGATTTTCAGCAGAGAGATCGGGCGCCTGTCCGGCCTGATGGGTCTCGAACGGTGTGGCGGGAGACACGGCCGCGAGCTTATCCGCGCTGTGCCGGGTCGAGGTGTGGGCCCATTCGGCGCCGGCCCAAAATCCGGCCAGACCCGTGGTGACCAGCCCGGCCAGCATCATATTGGGGGTTTTGTCCAAAAGGGGGCGCAACAAGCGTGCGGGAAGCCCCTGTCTTGCGGGAGTCCCCTGCGCGTGGGGCCCTGAGACGGCGGCCTTGGCCCGGGTCGGATGGCTGGGGGCAGGGGTAGGCGGAATCGAGGCGGGGCCGAATTGGTTGTCGGTTGCCATTAATTAAAAATCCTTCGGAAGAGGCAATGAAGCGCGGTAACTTTCAGGATCAACACTCCTGGGGTCAGCCCTCACGGGACCAGCTCTCTGTGGATAGGTCCCATTTGAGTTAAATCCCCCCTTTGTGTCTTGGCGCCCTTGACTGCTGATCGTCTCTTTTATTGCCGTCTTAATCAGGTCCAAGGGCCAAGCGAATCCAGGTTTCCGCGCCGCCAGAGGCGACAAAATGGTTAGATAACAAATACCTGTCAACAGTAAATGCCTTGTAAAGATTGCCCTATTCCTGACACATTTTTTAACGGGGATTTTACCTAAATGCGAGCCAGTCCGGGGCGGCCGAAAGCGGAGGCAAAAAAGTTGAAAAATTTTTTCACAAAGCGTTTGACAGGTCCCATGAGCGCCCTTATAACCCGCCGCCAACGCACCAACGGCCCGACCGAGTTGGGTGGGCCGCGGGGGCTTTTTTGCGCTAAAGGGACATGAGATTGGCCCGGGCGCAAAGCTTGTTATTTGACATGGTTGTTATGAAGGAAGGGATACGCGGGCGGCGGCATTTTGGGTTGCATGTGTTTTTGGCGCGGTGACTTGAAGTGCTTTTTGCTTTTTGGCGTATCTTT
>JANQKX010000660.1 GCA_028280915.1 Kiloniellaceae bacterium | reverse complement strand
TCCCCTTTGCTTTGCGGCGCGACTGTGTATGATGCGCCGTCAATCACCAACGCGCGTGACCTTTTATTCGCCTCCCGCTGAAAAGCGGCCGGGGCGTTTTTGGTACAGCAAGACTGGGCTAAACCCCGGTCTTGGCGTGGAAAATGGCTTGGCGATTGACCGGTGACACATAAGTGTGGTGTGGCGCCGTTAGGATGGTCGAGCCTCACCACCTCGGCTTCCCGCGGAATGCGCGGGGGCCCATTGGAGGAGCTGCATGACGATCCCTCTCGCCCTGACATTCGACGACGTGCTGCTGGAGCCCCGGGAATCCTCGGTGTTGCCGGCCCAGGCCGATACCCGAACCCAGCTGACCCGCACCGTCGAGTTGGGTATTCCTCTATTGTCGGCGGCCATGGACACGGTCACCGAAGGACGTCTGGCCATCACCATGGCCCAGCTCGGCGGATTGGGTGTGATCCACAAAAACATGGATATCAACGCCCAGGCCGATGAAGTGCGCCGGGTGAAAAAGTTCGAAAGCGGCATGGTGGTGAACCCGGTGACCATCCACCCGGACGAACCCCTGCACAACGCCCTGGCCTTGATGGAGAGCTGCCGCATCTCCGGCATCCCGGTGGTGGAGCGCAAGACCAAGCGGCTGGTGGGCGTGCTCACCAATCGGGACGTGCGTTTCGCCGAGGACCCGGATCAGCCGGTCATGGAACTCATGACCCATGAAAACCTGATCACCGTGCGCGAGGGCGTGGACCGGGAAGAAGCCAAGCGCCTGTTGCATCAAAACCGCATCGAAAAGCTGCTGGTGGTGGATGACGACTACCGCTGTATCGGCTTGATCACGGTCAAGGACATGGATAAGGCGCGGGCTTTCCCCAACGCCTGCAAGGATCTTCAGGGACGCCTGAGGGCCGCGGCCGCGACCGGGGTGGGCAAGGACGGGCTGGCCCGCGCCGAATCCCTGTTGGACGCGGAGGTGGACGTGATCGTCGTGGATACGGCCCACGGCCATTCCCGCGGGGTGCTGGGCGCCGTGGATTCGGTCAAGCGCCTGTCCAACTCGGTGCAGGTGATCGCCGGCAACGTGGCCACGGCCGACGGGGCGCGGGCGCTGGTGGACGCGGGCGCCGATGCCATCAAGATTGGCATCGGGCCGGGCTCCATCTGCACCACCCGCATGGTGGCCGGCGTGGGCGTGCCCCAGCTGTCCGCGCTGTTCGACACCGCCGAGGTGGGACGTGCCGCCGGTATTCCCGTGATCGCCGACGGGGGCATCAAGTATTCGGGCGACCTGGCCAAGGCCATCGCCGCCGGGGCCAGTTGCGCCATGATCGGCTCCCTTTTGGCCGGCACGGACGAAAGCCCTGGCGAGGTGTTTCTGTATCAGGGCCGGTCCTACAAGTCCTATCGGGGCATGGGCTCCATGGCCGCGATGGCCCGGGGCTCGGCGGACCGGTACTTCCAGGAAGACGTCTCCGACAATCTGAAGCTGGTGCCCGAGGGGGTCGAGGGCCGCGTGCCCTTCAAAGGCCCGGTCAGCACGGTGATTCATCAGCTGGTCGGCGGCCTGAAAGCGGCCATGGGCTATACGGGCAGCGAGACTCTGACGGCTTTCCAAAAGAACGCCATCTTCCGGCGCATCACCAACGCGGGCCTGCGGGAAAGCCATGTGCATGACGTCACCGTAACCCGCGAACCGCCCAACTATCGCAACGAAGTATAACCGGGACATCTTAACCCCATGCAGGAAGCCGCCCGTCTGCAGGCGGGGATCGAGATCCTGGCGTTGACCCAGGCCTCGGCGCGCCCGGCTGAACAAACCATAGAGCGTTATTGCCGGGCCCGGCGCTACATGGGCGCCAAGGATCGCCGGCGGGTGAGCGAGCTGGCTTTCGCGGTCCTGCGATCCCGGGCCCGTTTGGCCTGGTGGCACGATCAGGTGGACGACGGGGAGGCCGGCGCCGATCCCGAACCGCGATTTTCGGTTCTGGCCTATCTTTGCCTGGTGGAGGGCGCATCCCTTGATGTCCTGGATGGCTGGTGCGGCAGCAGCCCCTATGCGCCGCCGCCCTTGATTGACGGCGAAAGGGCTGTACTGGCCAAACTGGCAGGACGGGAACTGACAACGGCCTCCCAAGAGGTGGCGGTGCGCTGCGAAGTGCCCGCCTGGCTGTGGCCCCGTTTGGAAGCCGCCTTTGGCCCCGAAACAGAGGCGGAAGCGCAGGCACTCAGCCATCCGGCGCAGGTTCAGCTGCGGGTCAATCGGCTGAAGTGTGACCGGAGAGAGGCCCAGGAGGCCTTGGCGCGAGAAGGCATTGAAAGCAAACCTACGCCGTATTCACCCCTTGGCCTGGCGGTCGCGGGGCGCCGGCGCGTCACGGCGACCCAGGCCTACCGGCAGGGCTGGATCGAACCCCAGGACGAAGCGGCCCAGATCGCCGCCCTCTTGTGTGATGTGGCGCCGGGACAAGCAGTGCTGGATCTCTGCGCCGGCGGCGGCGGC
>JANQKX010000638.1 GCA_028280915.1 Kiloniellaceae bacterium | reverse complement strand
CTTCGGCTTGGTGGCGCCGCCCATGCCGGAGCGGATGCCCCTGTGGAAGGGCGCCGTCTTCATCATGCTGTGCCTGTCCCTGGCCTTCCCCTTGGTGGGTTTGACCCTCTTGGCGGTCTTGGCGCTGGATCTTTTGGTGTTGTCGCGCCTACCGGCCCTGGCACGGGTATTCGCCTAACGAGGTAGCGGATCGGGTGCGCTCCCGTGCCCGATCCGTCCCTATCCCTTAATACCAGCGCCCCAGGGTCATGCGTTCCACGATCTTGTATTGTGAGTCGGTCAAGTTGCGGAAGCGGGCGCCGAACTTACCGGTCACCGGGTCGAGGCGCGTGACCTCCACCTGAAACCGGCTGAACTGTCCCGCCTCGGGCGCGATCTCGATATCCACCTTGGAGCCCACGTCGGGCAGGTAGTTGCCTTCACCCTCGATTTCCAGCACCGCACCGAAACCGCCGCTGCCCACGTCCAGGACCTTGACCGGGTGGCCGTCCATCACCGCGTCCAGCAGCACCTGCCGCCGCCAATCGCGGCGCCGTTCCACCTGGCTGACCTCAATCACTCGGCTCATCGTCACTTGCCTTCCCAAGGTAGCAGGGACCTTGATTCAAGCTACTCTTATAACCAGGCGCGAATGTAAATTTGGTTACCAAGAAAAGGCGGAGGAAAGCGCCCTTGCCGCCAAGCCATGCCGCCAAGCCCTGTCACCCTGCCCTTGGCGAAAGGTGCCTGGGTTTCGCATACGCAAAAGCACCCCGCGCGCCATGGCGCAGGGTACCAAAGAGGAAACGGCTCAAAATGAACCTTGCCCTTGGCACCGAAGACCGATTGACGGCCGCTCGAGCGCGGGCAAGGAAATCTTTACGCAGTGATGTCTAAGCTCTGCCCCCGATGGGGATCGGGAAACGGGAACCGCGGCGCCGGATCGGGAAAGGTCGGCTGCACGGGCCGTTTGGTATCCGCCTTGACACCCTGCACGCTTGCCGCCTGCCGGGCCGTCGTCGCCGTATCCAAATTGGCCAACGGCGCCGTTACTGAATTTACTTCCATAGCATCCTCCTAAAAGATGCCCGCTAGAAAAATTTTCAAGATACAGAATAATGATCAAACGCTAAGAATTTGTTTACAAATGATCATATTTGAGACAGTTGAAATTCAATAGCTGCCAAGATTTATCGTGTCTTGTCGGTCACCGGCATTTCCGTTTGTTTCTTTCACTGGCGAATTCTTTAAATCCGATCTTAGAATTCCCGTTCAAATCAGATACATAACCTCGATCGCTCAAACCCCCTCACCCGCCCGGCCCAACGCCGCCGGAGATCGGAAGCATCGCCGCGCGGGGCAAATCAGGGCGATTCTTTTTTCGATTTTTTTTGCGCTGAACGATCAACGGCCCCGTCGAGTCGGCAGCGCTTTTTAGGATTGGGACGCCTCAACGCCGGTCAGGGCCGCCGACAAAGCCGCGATGGGGGTGGGCTTGGTGAGCACGGAAACGGGAAACCGCCCCTTGGCATGGGCAAACACCTGGGCCGCCTCGGCAAAATGGGGATTGTAGCCGGTCACCAGCACCACCCGGGCCTCGTTGTTCACCGATACGAGCCATTCCACCAGCTGAATACCCGTTTTGGACGGCATGACCACATCCATGATGATCACGTCAGGCCGCAACGCGCGATAACAGTTTTGGAATTCCAAAGGATCAGACAGGATTTTAACGGCAAAGCCCAAGCTCTCGGCCACCCGGCCCAAATAGGCGGCGAAATCCGGTTCGTCATCCAAGATAAGCAGGTTTTTATCCGTCATGGTCGAAAAATGTGGCGCAAAACAAGGCCAAGCGGTCATAGGCAAAAAATCAGGTGTCTTTTCCAAGAGCACCTAAATCACTGCTACATTAGGAACGTTTTATAGGCAAGTACAAGTTCGATCTTGTATGAACGTTCAATAATTACCTTCTTTTAACCTTATGGCATGGTGTCCGTTAGTCGGCCCTGGCGCTGGCGTGCCAGCGACCCCATATCAAGACCGGCCATCCAGCCTCGGAAAGTTCAAGAGAAGAGAGTAGCAATATGTCCGTTCAATCCGCCATCACGGCCAAACTGGAAAGCGACTTAGCGCCCCAGCATCTTGAAGTACACAACGAAAGCCACATGCATTCCGTGCCGCCCGGATCGGAATCCCACTTCAAACTGGTGATCGTCTCCGACCACTTCGACGGCGCGTCCTTGATCAAGCGGCACCAGATGGTGAACCGGCTGCTGGCCGAGCACCTCAAGGGGCAGATCCACGCCCTTTCCATGGAGACCCTCACCGGCGGGGAATGGGCTGCTCGAGGCGGCCAAACCTTGGCCAGCCCCGATTGCCGGGGCGGCAGCAAGCATGGTTAGAAGACAGGGTTAGGGGCAGTCGGGACGGCCTAGTCCGCCTCCACCAAACGGTTCAGGGCGCTGGTCACCGCCAGCAGCGAGGCAGCAACGATGTTGGCGTGCAGCCCCACGCCCCAGCGCTTCACGCCCTTGCCGTCGACCATCTGCACATAAGCGCCGGCCTTGGCATCGGCCCCGCCGCCCACCGCGTGCTCGTGGTAGTCCAACAGGCGGGCTTCCACGCCGAACGACTTGCGCAAAGCGTCCACGTAAGCGTCGATGGGGCCATTGCCGACGCCGTTGATGTCCATCTCCTCTCCCGCCACCCGCACGCGGGCATCCATGATACGACGCTCGCTGGCGTGGGTATCCGGCTTGGTCCGGTATTCGATGAACCCGAAGCGCCCCTCGCTCAGATAGGTGTCCTGAAAGGCTTGCCACAGCTGGCTTGAGCCGATTTCGCCCCCTTCCTTGTCCGCGATGGCCTGCACCACGTTGCTGAACTCGATCTGGAAGGCACGGGGCAAGGACATGCCGTACTCCTCTTCCATCAGGTAGGCGATACCGCCCTTGCCGGACTGGCTGTTCACCCGGATGATCGCCTCGTAGCTGCGCCCCACGTCCTTGGGGTCGATGGGCAGATAAGGCACCTCCCACAGGCCGCTGTTGCTGGTCCCCATGGCGGTCATGCCCTTTTTGATCGCGTCCTGGTGGGAACCGGAAAAGGCGGTGTAGACCAAATCACCCGCATAGGGATGGCGCGGGTGAACGGGCAATTGATTACAGTATTCCGCCGTGCTGCGCAGGTGGTCCACGTCGCTGAAATCTATTTCCGGATCAATGCCCTGGCTGAACAGGTTCAAACCCAGGGTCACCAGATCCACGTTCCCCGTGCGCTCGCCGTTGCCGAACAGGGTGCCTTCGATGCGGTCGGCTCCGGCCATGACCGCCAGCTCGGCCGCCGCCACGGCCGTGCCCCGATCGTTGTGGGGATGCACCGACAAAATGATCGAGTCCCGCTTTGAGAAGTTACCATCGAACCATTCGATCTGATCGGCGAAGATGTTGGGCGTTGCCATTTCCACGGTGGCCGGCAGGTTGATGATGGCGCGCCGTTCGGGCGTGGGCTGCCACACCTCCATGACCGCCTCGCAGATCTCCTTGGCGAACTCCAGTTCCGTCCCGGTGAAGCTCTCGGGCGAGTATTGGTAAAAGATGTCGGAGTCCGGCAGGGTCTTGGTCAGCGCGTCGCACTGAATGGCACCTTCGACGGCGATCTTGACAATCCCTTCCCGGTCCGAGTTAAAGACCACCCGCCGCTGCAAGGTGGAGGTCGAGTTGTACAAGTGCACGATCGCCTGCTTGACCCCGCGCAAGCTCTCGTAAGTGCGCTCGATCAGGTGTTCCCGCGCCTGGGTCAAAACTTGAATCGTGACGTCGTCGGGGATCAGGTTCTCCTCGATCAGCTCGCGCACAAAGTCAAAGTCGGTCTGGGACGCCGAGGGGAAGCCGACTTCGATTTCCTTGTAACCCATGTCCACCAAAACGGAGAACATGCGCCGCTTGCGCACCCGGTCCATGGGCTCGATCAGCGCTTGGTTGCCGTCCCTCAAGTCGACGGAGCACCAGATCGGCGCCTTTTCGATGACCCGGCTGGGCCATTGTCGGTTCGGCAAATGAATCGGTTGGAAGGCGCGGTACTTATCTATGGGCATCTTTGACTCAATCGGGGTTTTTGACATGGCTTGAAAGCTCCTCATTCCGTTCGGCCGATCAAGACGGCCGTTTAATTTCACGCTGTTCCGCAGAGGTATCTGTCACCCACCCGGCCTCCGCGCTGCCGGGCAGGCGCCCATAAGTCGCGCCCCTACCCCAAAAAACCTGCTCCCCACAAAAGCATGGGCCGCATCAATCGCGGAAAAGCTGAACGGAATGTCTGAATTGGTCATGGTATCGAAGGGGGTGTGACGAACTTGCAAAAAAAGGCGCGTTGCGCCGAAGGCGATCAGGCGGCAAGGCCCGTAAGTCGCCCCAAAAGTCGCAAAGATTCAAGTCGCACGTCGATAACCATGAGGCGAACCTAAGAAGTGATACCGCAAAGGTCAAGAAAATAACCATCAATCATGGACCATATCCCTGTGCCTCCCAGCCCGGTCTCGGCCACTGGCGCATTCCGCCCTTTTGCCTCAAATGAATCCTATCTCGCCAAATTAATAGTTTCGACTATCCAACTGTTTTAAATTAATAATATTCTTGATTAAAGTCTGAGATCAATTTCGTTGGCCCGGTGGAATTAACCCAGTTTGGCAAGCCTTCGTTTACAAATTCACATCAGTATTCCCGCATATAAAAAAGTATGAATGAAAACTCCCGGCTCGCGGGCAATCGGGCTTCCGACGCGGTCGATCACTCGGCCGACATAAAAACAACAACCAGCGTCGGGCCGCGGCGAGCGGATCGTTTTGTTGACTGTAAGAGGGAAATACCGCACCCGTGAGCTTCCAAGCGCAGCAAAAGGCTGCCCCCAATCAAGATGCCAAAAAAATCAAAGGGGCAAGCCATCCATCCGTCCAGGTCCCCCTTGACCTGGAAACCCACCTGGCCGAGCGCAACATCACCAACGCCCACTCGGTGGTGTTGGAGAACATGCCGGCCTTGGCGACCCTATCGGCCGGCACCAACAAATGGGACGGCACCTGGTCCCTTTCCGCCCACCAAATTGCCGGCCTGACCTTCTCCCCGCCGCCGGAGGCCGAGGGCAGCTGTTTTGGCCTCACCGTGCGGGTCCTGGAGATGGACGCCCAGGAAATGGACATCGCCACCACGGTTGCCTTGTTCGATATCCAGGTGGAAACCGCCCCGGCGGAAGACGACGACCAGCTTGATCCGGAGGCCGTGGAAGCCCTGATCGCCGAGGCGGCCCGTAAGTGGAAAGATGAAGAGACCGAGCGATTCTCGGCCCTGCGTTCCGAATGGGAAACGGAGTGGGAAACCCGCCTGACCGCCGCTCAGGCCAGTTGGCGCTCCGGCGAGGCAAAACGCTTCGCCAAGGCCGAGGCGGATTGGCGCGACCGGGAAGAGCGGCGCGTCGCCCACGAGGCCGCGCGGCACCGGGCCGAGGAAGAACAGCGCTTCGCCAAGGCCATCGCCGAATGGAAAGCCGAGGAGGAACGCCGCCTGATCAGCTTGGAGGAAAGCTGGCGCGGCGAGGAAAAACAGCGTCTGTCCAGTGCCGAGGCCGACTGGAAGACCACCGAAAAGCACCGCCAGATGGCCTTGGAAGCCGAGCTCCGGGCCCGCGAGGAAGACCGCATCGCCGAACTGCGGGTGGTCTGGAGCGCCGAGCGAGACTCCGAGCAGGCGTTGGCGGAAAAGGCCTGGCTGAAAAAGCACCAGCAGGCGCTGGACGACGCCGCGGCAAAACACCGCTCGGAGTTGGACCGCCGCCTGAACGAGGCCGAGGCGCACTGGGCGGAGTCTGAGTCCCAGCGGCTCAGCGACATCCGCCAGAACTGGGAAAAAGACCGCGAGCACAGCCTGGCCGCGGCCGAGAAGACCTGGCAACTGCGCTTCCAGCAACAGCTGGACGATGCGCTCGCCCAGGAGCTGTCCACCGCCGAACGGCGCCTCACCGACGCCCAGTTATCCTGGCAGGAAGCGGAAGGCCAGCGCCTGGACGACGCCCGCCAGGCCTGGAAGGACGAAAAGGCGCGGGCCCTGGCGGAGGTCGAGGAGACCTGGCAGCGCCGCTTGGACCAAGAGCTGGAAAAAGCCCAACGCAGTTCCGACGCCAGCTTGGAGGACCGGCTTGCCGTGGCCGAGGCGGCCTGGCGCCGGGGCGAGGCCGAGCGTCTGTCGGCGGCGCAAGACCGCTGGAACGCGGCGCAACAAGCGGCGCTGGCGCGTGTGGAACAACAAGCGCAGGCCGCCATGGCCCAGCGCCTGGCCGAAAGCGCGCAAGAACACGATTCTCAGCTTCAGCGGCGCCTGACGGAAGCAGAGGCAAAGTGGAAAGCAGCCGAGAGCAAGCGTCTGGCCGAGGCCCGGGCCCAGTGGCAGGACGAATTGAGTGCCGCCGTGACCAAGGCCGAGGAAGTCTGGCGCGTCGCCGAATAAAAACGCCTGGCCGAAGCGGAGAGCATTTGGCGCCAACGCCTGGATGAAGCCAATCAGCAGCCCGGCACCTCCTTTGACGAGGTCGACCTTTCCGAGCAGCTGGCGGCCGCCAAGGAAAGCTGGCGCGAAGCTGAGGAACGGCGCCTGGAAGAAGTGCAGGCCCGCCATCGCCTGCAGCTCGACGCCCATTTGGCCGATGCCAAGCTGCAGTGGGAGGCCGACAGCGCGGAGCGTTTGTCCAAGGCGGAGGCTCAGTGGCGGGCCGAGGCTGAGGAACGGCAACGCCTGGCCCTGGTCCAAGCCCAGCAAAATCACGAAGAAAAGCTGGCTCAGGCCGTCGAGCAGGCCAGCCAGGAAGCCCGGCGGGGTCTGGCCGAGCATGTGGCCGAAGCCGAAGCCGCCTGGCAGCAAAAGGCCTCAGACACCCTGGCCAGGGCCAAGGCCCAGTGGCACGCCGAGGCGGAAAGCCGCCAGGCCGAGCTGGAAGCGCAGCACGCCAAGGCTCAACAAGCGCGCCTGAGCGCGGCTCGGGAAGTCTGGCAGGCAGAGGCGGACAAAAAGATCGCCGACGCCGAGAGCCAACTGCGCAGCCAATACGATCAGGACCTGACGGCCGCCAAGGCCAATCTGGCAGCGGCGCAGGAAGCCCGCCAGATCGAACTGGACGTGATCCGCCGCAGCGAGGAAGACGCCAAACGCGCCGATCTGAAGGCCGCCCTGCAGACGGAAGCGGAAGAACGGCTGCGTCAGGCGGAAGTGGCCTGGAAGGCCGCCGAAAACAAGCGGCGCACCGAGGCGTCGGAAAAACGCGACAGGGAAGAAAAGACCCGCGTGGCGGCCCTGGAATCCCAGTATCAGCGGGATGGGGAACAGCAGCTTGAAAAGGCCAAGGCCGATTGGACCGCCGAGACCCAGCGGCAATTGGCCCAGGCGGAGAGCACCTGGAAGGCCGAGGCGGAACGCCGGCTGGCCGAGACCGTGGAAAGCTGGCGCAAGGACGAGGCCCGGAAAATCGCCGAGGCGCGGCAGGCCGCCGAGGCCGAGGCCCGGCGCGAACTGGCCGCCATGGCCAAAACCGGCGACGAGGATCAGGGGGAAACCGCCAGCCAGGCCAAGGAATCGCGCAACGCCTACGAGGAAGCCCGCCGTCAGGCGGACGAAGAGCGGCGCCGCGCCGAGGAAGAGGCCCACCGCATCGCCCAGGAAATGGAAAAGCGGGCCGCCGACGAGGTCGTGCGCCTGGCCGAGCAGGAACGGCAAGCCGCCGCGGAAGAGGCGCGCCTGCGCATGTCCGAGGACCATTCCCTGGCCATGGAGGTTGCCAAGTGGCGGGCCGAGGAAGAGATCCGCCAGGAAAAGGAAGCGGCCCGGGCCGCCGCGGAGCGGGAAATCCGCGAGCTGTCCTCCTTGCCCAAGCAGCGCGCCACGGAAGCGCAAAAACGCGAGGCCATTCAGCAAACCCGCGCCATACAGCAGCCCCGCTCCCTCGGCCGCTACAAGTGGCCCGGCATCGCCGTGGCCGCCGGACTTGCCGGCCTCCTGGGGTACTTTGGCCTGCAAAACGTGGATTCGGTGCCGCCCCTATTGGACGAGGTCTCCTTGCCCAAGGAATTGCCCTTCAAGCTGCCGGACCTCCTGGGCCAGGCCGTACCGGATTACGTGGTTTCCGTGCCCGTGGCCAACCTGCGGCAAGGCCCCTCGGAAGCCGCCGCGATCATCCAAACCATCGACCAAAATCAAGCGGTGGTGCCCGAGGCGGTGGAGGGCGAATGGGTGCAGATCTCCCTGCCCGAAAATCCCGGGCAATCCGCCTGGATTCATGCCAGCCTGATCTCCGCCGCAGAGCCCGGCGGGGCTGCACTCGCGGCTCAGGATGACGGCGCCGCGACGCCGGAAAGCGACAACGGGACTCAAAACATAGAACCGGCGACCCAACCATCCGCGGCCCAGACGCCAGTGCCTCAAATCGCCGCCCCTCAGCCGGCGCCAGCCCAACCAACGCAGGTTCAGCCGGTAGAAGCTCAACCCGTTGAAGGCCAAGCATCAGAGCCGGTGGTCGAGCCGCTAAAGACCGGCCCCCT
>JANQKX010000628.1 GCA_028280915.1 Kiloniellaceae bacterium | reverse complement strand
AGCGGCGATGGTATGAGTGGTGAGGGCACGGGCGAAAGCGCGCCTGAAGCCCCGCAGGTGCCCGTTCAGTAGGGCGCGACGTTAAAAGTCGGTAAGGAGCCGGCGACTCGGCGGAATGCCTCGGTCGCCGGTAACAAACGTCATGAATTCTGATGTAGAAATCGCGGCGCTGGGTGTTTCACGACAGCCGGGCCGCCAAAGCTGTTGCGCAAGTTAGTGAGGTTCTTCCTTGTTTTATCTCGGGTCTTTTTTAGACGTTCATCCCCATGGCAAATGGGGCCTTGCCCTTAACCGGCGTTCGGTAAATAGTATCCGTCCATGACGCGGTTTATTTTCATCACCGGCGGCGTGGTCTCTTCCCTTGGCAAGGGCCTTTGTTCAGCGGCTTTGGGCGCCCTGTTGCAGGCGCGCGGATACAAGGTCCGCCTGCGCAAGCTCGATCCCTATCTGAACGTGGACCCCGGCACCATGTCGCCCTATCAGCACGGCGAGGTTTACGTCACCGACGACGGGGCCGAGACCGATTTGGACCTGGGGCACTATGAGCGCTTCACCGGGGTTTCCAGCCGGCGCAGCGACAACGTGACCACGGGGCAGATTTACTCGAAAGTGCTGGCGCGGGAGCGGCGGGGCGACTACCTGGGCGCCACGGTCCAGGTCATTCCCCATGTGACCGACGCCATCAAGGCTTTCGTGCGCCAGGATCTGGCCGACGAGGACTTCGTGGTGTGCGAGATCGGCGGCACCGTGGGTGATATCGAGGGCCTGCCCTTTTTGGAGGCCATCCGGCAGTTGGGCAACGAATTGGGCCGGGAGCAGAGCCTTTTTATCCACTGCACCCTGGTGCCTTACATCAAGGCCGCCGGCGAGTTAAAAACCAAGCCCACCCAGCATTCGGTCAAGGAACTGCAATCGGTGGGCATCAAGCCCGATATCCTGGTGTGCCGCAGCGAACACCCGGTGCCGGCCGACGAACGGCGCAAGATCGCCCTGTTCTGCAACGTGCCCGAGTCCGCGGTGATTCAGGCGCTGGACGTGGATTCCATCTATGCCGTGCCCCGGGCCTATCACGAAGAGGGCCTGGACGGCGAGGTCTGCCGCCACTTCGGCCTGGATCAGGAAGAAGAGCCCGACCTGAGCACCTGGAACGATGTGATCCGGCCCATCCGGGAGCCGGACGGGGAAGTGACCATCGGCGTGGTGGGCAAGTACACGGCCCTGTTGGATGCCTATAAGTCCCTGGCCGAGGCGCTGACCCACGGCGGGATCGCCAACAACGTCAAGGTCCGGGTCTCATGGCTGGACTCGGAGATTTTCGAGTCCGAAGGGGCCACCCAGCATCTGGAAGGGGTGCATGGGATCTTGGTGCCCGGCGGATTTGGCGAGCGGGGGGCCGAGGGCAAGATCGCGGCCGCCGGTTTTGCCCGGGAACGCAATATCCCCTATTTCGGCATCTGCTTTGGCATGCAAATGGCGGTGATCGAGGCATCGCGCCATCTGGCCGGTATCTCGGGGGCCGGATCGACCGAATTCGGCAGCCCGGAAGACCCGGTGGTCGGCCTGATGACCGAATGGACCAAGGGCAACCAGGTGGAGCGCCGGGA
>JANQKX010000585.1 GCA_028280915.1 Kiloniellaceae bacterium | reverse complement strand
GGCGAGCCCTTCAAGGCGCCCGGTGAAGCCCTCACCGAGGAGCAGCTTGAGGCCTTGCGCCAAAGAACCTCCGGGCAAAAGTCTCCCTAGGGCGAGGACGGGGGCGCGTCTTTGTCTGAAAAAGCGCGGTTTAGGAGAATTAAGGTGTCCACGAAAATCAGAACGACTTTCACCATTCTCGCTCTCCTGGCGTGTTTTGTTTCCATCGTTCCGCCGTTGATCGGCATGGCCCAAGAGTCCGTGCGGCCGCCCGAAGGCCAAGAAGCCGGCGGGCAGCAGACGGGCGGCCAAGTGCCTGGCGGCACCCTGGGAAATCGCAGTGATTCCGAGCTATGGCGCCAGATCCGCCAAGGCGGCAGCGGCACCGTGGCCGGCGGCGATCCCCTGGCCGGCGTTCTGATCCAGTCGGAGGGAGATAACTGGCGCGCTATCCGCAACGGCCCCCTGTCCCGTTATGGGGTGTGGGCCATGTTGGGCATGGTTGTCCTGCTCGCTTTGTTCTACACCCTGCGGGGGCGTATCAGGATCGAAAACGGCCCGGCGGGGATTCTAATCCAACGCTTTAACGTGATCGAGCGGATCGGCCACTGGCTGACCGCCGGTACCTTTATCGTGCTGGCGATCACCGGCCTAAACCTGCTCTATGGGCGATACTTTTTACCCGACATCATCGGCAAAGAAGCCTTCGCGACCATCACCTATTGGGGGAAGTGGGGACATAATTGGATCGCCTATGGCTTCATGGCGGGGCTGGTCATCATTTTTGTGATGTGGGTCGTGCATAACATTCCCAACCGCCATGACGTGGTCTGGCTGTTGAAGGGGGGCGGATTGTTCTCCAAAGGCTCCCACCCGCCGTCGCGCAAATTCAACGCCGGGCAGAAAATCATTTTCTGGATCACGGTTCTGGGCGGCCTGTCGCTCAGCTTATCCGGTTGGGCGCTCTTGGATCCCTTCCAATACCACATGTTCGGCAAGACCTTCGCCGCGATCAATTTGCTGGGCTTCAACCTGCCCACGGACTTGACCCTGCTGCAGGAGCAACAGCTGGCGACGCTGTGGCACGCGGCGGTGTCCTTGGTGATGATCAGCCTGATCCTGGCCCACATTTATATCGGCTCGGTCGGTATGGAGGGGGCCTTCGCGGCCATGGGCAGCGGCCAGGTGGACCTCAACTGGGCCAAGGAACACCATAATCTCTGGGTCGAGGAGATGGAGGACGAGGCAGCGGCCAAGGGCCGCTCATCGGCCCAGGGAGCACCGGCGGAGTAGGTGCGGGCCGGGAGCATCATGGGGCGGTTCCACGGAAAGCGCCGTCTAGATCGCTGTCTTCGCCGCTATCTTGGCCGGATGCTTGCCGGCGCGTATCTTCTGCTCGCCGCGATCGGTCCGGTGCGGGCGGATTTTGGCGGTCATGGCGCCCCGGTGCGCGATATCGTTTTGTCGGCCGATGGGGCCTATGCGGCGACGGCCGGTTTTGACGATCAGGTGATTCTATGGGACGTGGCCAGCCGGCAACCCCTGCATCGTTTGCTGGGGCATGAGGCCGCCGTCAACGCCGTGGCCTTCGTGCCGGCCGGGACAGAGGGTGCCCAGCCAGACCGGGTGGTCTCGGCCAGCGACGACGGCAGTCTGCGCGTGTGGGACATCGCGGCAGGCAGCGAACTGGTGCGCTTGGACGGCCACGAGAAAAAGGTGGTCGCGGTGGCCGTGTCGCCGGACGGGCGCTACATCGCAAGCGCCTCTTGGGACCGTACCGTGGGTCTGTGGGAAGCCGCCTCGGGCCGGTTGATCGCACGCTTCGAGGGGCACGAGGACAGCATCAACGCGGTCGCCTTTACCGCTGACGGCAAAGAGATCGTCTCCGCGGGCTATGACGGCCAGATTTGGTTTTGGCCCGGTAACGGCGACGGGGAGCCCCGGCGCTTTGCCGCGGCCGGATTTCCCATCAATGACATTGCCTTCATCCCCGAACGGGAACTGCTGGTCACCGCGTCGGCCGATCAGCGTCTGCGGGTTTGGGATCTGGCGAGCCAGCAGGAGGTCAATCGCTTGGAGGGCCATGAGGGCGCGGTTCTGACCGTTGCCGCGGCGCCCGGGAGCGACGTGATCGCCTCGGGCGGCACTGACGGTCAGATCCATCTTTGGGATCTGCGCGCCGGCGAAATCTCCAGCATTCACATCGAACACTATAACGCCGTCTGGTCCATCAGCTTTTCCCCCGATGGGGAAATCGTCTACGCGGCCGGGATCGATGCCATCGCCCGGGCCTGGTACGTGGCCGACGGCCAGCCCCTCCTGGGCAGCACCGCCGCGTTTCAGCCGGTGGACCGGGTGTCGGCGGATCTGGCTCATTCCGATGATCCCTTGGAACGGGGCAGTTTTCAATTTCGCAAGTGTGCCATCTGCCATTCCCTCAAGGATGATGGCGTCGCCCGCTCCGGCCCCAGCCTGGAGGGACTCTTCGGCCGGCGGGTCGGGAGCTATCCGGGCTATCGCTATTCCGAGGCGCTCAGCAAAAGCGATGTGATCTGGACCGAAAAAACAGTTTCCCAGCTGTTTGAACTGGGTCCGGAGGTGTTTTTGCCCGGTACCAAGATGCCTTTGCAGCGCCTGCCCGATGCCCGAGACCGCGCGGACTTGATCGCCTTCTTGAAGGCGCGTACCGGGCCGGGACAGCCCTGATGTAAGCTTTCAATGCCCTTATGGCGCTCTTCCCTTCTTCCGCCCAATCTGGATTGAGCGGGCGGCGGCCGGTGAGACTGCTCCATGGAAGCCGTGGCGTTAGCTGATGTGCAGGCCGCGCACGAGCAAGGGATTGGGCGCCTTGCGGTGCTGGGAGTCCGATCGCTGGCCGTGGGCCGGGGACAGGGGCTCCAGATAGCTGGTGGCGCCGGAGCCGGTCTTTTTGTGGCTGCGCGGGGCGGGGGTGATCCGCTGAGATAAGCGTAACGTGATCATGGTAGGTCTCCTTTCCCCTTGCATGTGGGGCCCCGCGGGTTCGATGGGAGTGACGGAGATCACAAACCCGTGAAAAAGGCGGATCGAGCGAACCTTTCCCCACGGCATTTCTCGGTCATTGACAGCGATGAAAGAATAGAGCTAGCGTTTCCCGGTTCGCATTGTTTGGGAACCTTCATGCCCCATTACCCTCCCCGCCGTCTCGGCCGGCGCCACGAAAAATCGAACCTGGTGGTTCGATGACG
>JANQKX010000341.1 GCA_028280915.1 Kiloniellaceae bacterium | reverse complement strand
CCTGAAGCAGGCCAGGGCCCACCGGGGGACGGCGCTGGTGGAGATTTTCCAAAACTGTATCGTCTACAATCCCGACGTTTTTGCCGGCTTTACCGACCGCTCGGTGGCCGATGACGCGCAGCTTCACCTGGTGCACGGCGAGCCGCTAATCTTCGGCAGGAACAAAGACCGGGGTTTGCGCTTGAAGCCGGGCAGCTTGCGCTTGGAGGTGGTGGACCTGGCGGCCGAACCGGCGTCCGCCGGCAGCCTGCTCGTGCATGATGAGCAAGATCCGGTCCTGGCCAACATGCTGGTGGCGCTGGAGCCGCCTCACTTCCCCGTGGCCATGGGGGTGATCTACTGTCAGCCGCGCGACACCTACGAGGCCGAGGTGGCCCGGGAGCGGCAGGCGGCGGCCAAGGCCCAGACCGGCAAGACCGGACCGCGCAACCTGGAACAACTGCTGCACGGGCCCACCACCTGGCAAGTCACCTGAGCGCGGGCGACGCCCGCTTTAGCCTTGGCGGGCGGGTTCGAAACCGTCCAGCAAGGGAAAGCCGCTGTCGCCCAGGCCGCAGTCGCCCAGGAAGGCCTGGGTGAACCAGCCGTCATCAATGATCCGAGCCACCTGATCGATATCCGGCCCAAAGGCCCGGTCATCTTCCAGCAAGGGCACCACGGCGCGGATGGCATCGTGGGCCATGGCCAGTTTGGCCGAGGTCTTCAGGGGCCGGCGCATGTCGATACCCTGGGCCGCGGCCAGCAGTTCGATGGCCACGATGTTGCGCACATTGGCGGCGATGGCGCTCAGGCGGCGGGCGCCGTGGGTGGCCATGGACACATGGTCTTCTTGATTGGCCGAGGTGGGCAGGCTGTCCACGCTGGCCGGGTGGGCCAGGCACTTGTTCTCGCTGGCCAGGGCCGCGGCGGTTACATGGGCGATCATGAAGCCGGAGTTCAGCCCCGGCTCGGCGACCAGAAAGGCCGGCAGGCTGCTCAGGGAGGCATCGGTCAACAGCGCGACCCGGCGCTCGGAAATGGCGCCCACCTCGGCCATGGCGATGGCGATCGTGTCGCAGGCCATGGCCACGGGCTCGGCGTGGAAGTTCCCGCCCGAGAGGATGTCGCCCGTATCGGCGAAGACCAGGGGATTGTCCGAGACCGCGTTGGTCTCCCGCTCGATGGTGGCGGCGGCGCCGTGCAGAAGGTCCATGGCCGCGCCCATGACCTGGGGCTGGCAGCGCAGGGAGTAGGGGTCCTGCACCCGGTCGCATTCGGCGTGGGAATGACGGATCTCGCTGCCGTCCAGCAGGGCACGCAGGAAGGACGCCACCGCGATCTGACCCGGCTGGCCGCGCAGCTCGTGAATGCGCGGATCGAAGGGCGTGTCACTGCCCAGCGCCGCGTCAACGGAAAGGCCGCCGGCGACCAGGGCGGCGGCGAAAGCATCCAGGCTAGCGAAGAGACCCTCCAAGGCCAGGGCCGTGGACACCTGGGTGCCGTTTAACAGGGCCAGACCTTCCTTGGCGGCCAACTCCAAGGGGGCCAGGCCGACCGCCGCCAGAGCCTGGGCCGCGGGCAGGATCTCGCCCTTGACGCGGACCTCGCCCTCGCCGAGCAGCACCCGGGACAGGTGCGCCAAGGGCGCCAAATCGCCCGAGGCCCCGACCGAGCCCTGGGCCGGAATGATCGGATAGGCGCCGCCGTTCAACAGGGTCACCAGGGCATCGATCACGCTGCGACGGATGCCCGAAAAGCCGCGGGCCAAGGCGTTGATTTTCAAGATCAGGATCAGGCGCACCACCCGGTCGCTCAGCGGGTCGCCCACGCCGGCGCTGTGGGACAGGACCAAACGGCGCTGCAATTCCCCCACTTGATCCCGCGCGATGGTGGTCCGCGCCAGGATGCCAAAGCCCGTGTTGATGCCGTAAACCACCCGGCCATCCGCCAGCACCGCCTCCACACAATCCGCCGAGGCGTCAATGCCAGCGGCGCAATCGTCACTCAGCTCCAAGGGCCGCTCATCGCGCCACAGGCGATAAAGGGAAGCCAAGGTCAGTTGGCCGGGTGTCAGCTCAAAGGGGGTGGGGGCGGTCATGTTAGGGGCTCCAAGTTGTCTATACAACTTCGCTGCTTCTAGCACGCCCGCCGCCGCGGCGAAAGCGGGATTCGGCCCCGAAGCCTGGTAAAATGACGCTGTTTGATGATGCTCGGGCAAAATGACGCTTGATCCAAATGGGACCGCCGAGAAGAGGACAAAGGGGCAAACCGCTAGCGGCTTTTTCCTGACCAAATGATCAGGAAATCCGTATGTTAGCAATTTCAGATGGCAAAAAATCCGCCGGATGGTGAGAATTTAATAGACAGAGTTGTTGATCTTTATCACTATAAAATACAATTGATACTTTGTTGTGTATCCCAACAAGAATTTAGTGTAAAAATTGCGGCACTGTGGTCCCATTTCATTTTGGGGTCAAACGGCGTTCAGTGAAAAAATAGCCATTGTGCGATCAGGTAGTGGGGCGAACTAAATGGTAAAGGCGTCAAGAAACATATGGGATTTTCAAGAATCCCTGGAATTCGATGCCATGGTGGGGCATCGCGTTAGGCAAAGCCGCTTGACCGCGGGCATGACCTGCGACGACTTGGCCGAGGCGGCCGGGATTTCCCTTGAAGATGTGGTGGCGATTGAAAGCGGCCGGGAAAAGGCGCAAGCCAGCACACTCTTAAAAATTGCAAAAGTTTTAAACGTCCCATTTCTAACGTTCTTCGGCACATTGTAATTTTCAAATACTACTCATCCTCGAAGATCGTTGCATAGCGGTCACGCAGGGCCTTTTTCTCGATTTTGCCCATGGCGTTGCGCGGCAGGGCCTCCACAAACATCACTCGTTTCGGCAACTTGTAGCGCGCCAGGTCGTGGCCCAATTGATCCCGAATGGCCGCTTCGTTGAGCGCGGCGGCCGGGTCGGCGGCGACGACAGCCGTCACGCCCTCGCCGAAATCCCGATGGGGCAGGCCGATGACCGCCGATTCCTTCACGCCCGCGATGGCGTCCAGGGCCGCTTCCACTTCCGCCGGGTAAACGTTGAAGCCGCCGGAGATGATCAGGTCCTTGTCCCGTCCGACGATGCGCAGGTAGCCCTCTTTGTCCACGAAGCCCAGATCACCGGTTTTGAAAAATCCATCGTCACGGAATTCGGCCTTGGTTTTTTCCGGCATCTGCCAATAGCCGCCGAAGACGTTGGGGCCGCGCACTTCGATCATGCCGACCGCCTCGCCCTCCAGGACCGCGCCCGTATCCCGGTCGCAGATCCGCACCGACACATCGGGCAGGGGAAAGCCCACGGTGCCCGGAATGCGTTTGCCGTCATAAGGATTGCTGGTGATCATGCCGGTTTCGGTCATGCCATAGCGCTCCAGAATCGCCTGGCCCGTGCGGTCTTGAAACTCTTTGTGGGTTTCCGGCGACAAGGGGGCCGAACCGGAAATGAACAAGCGCATGTGGGCCACCGCCGCCTTGTTTAGGCCCGGCTGGGCCAAGAGGCGGCTATAGAAGGTGGGCACGCCCATCATGCAGGTGGCCCCGGGCAGCAGGCGTAAAATGGCTTCGGCGTCGAAGGCGGGCAGGAACAGCAAGGTACCGCCGGCCAGCAAGGTGACGTTGATGGCGACAAAAAGCCCATGGGTGTGAAAGATGGGCAGGGCGTGGATCAGTTTGTCGTCGGGGCCAAAGCGCCAAACCTCCGCCAGGGCCATGGCGTTGGATGCCAGGTTGCGATGGCTCAGCATGGCGCCCTTGGCCCGGCCCGTGGTGCCGGAGGTATAAAGCAGCCCGGCCAGATCGTCGTCCTGGCGTTGGGCGATGGGGGCCTCGGGCGCGGCCGCGTCGGCCTTTTGTGCCATGGTCCCGGAGCCGTCCCCGTCCAGGGTTTCAACCACGCCGCCGGGCAGCTTATCCATGAGTTCGGCAAAAACCGGCCGCGCGCCACTGGCGCAGACGGCGACCTTGGGCTTGGCGTCGTTGAGAAAATACTCAATTTCCGCCGGGGTGTAGCCCGTGTTGAGGGGCAGATAAACCGCGCCGGCCCGCAGGCAGCCCAGGTAGAGCATGACCGCTTGCGGGCTCTTGGGCGTCTGCGCCACCACCCTGTCCCCGGCCGTCACCCCCAGGTCGGCCAGGGCATTGGCATAACGCGCGGACTGTTCCAGCACCTGGCCGTAGGTGATGGTGTCACTGCCTTCGATCTCCATGAAGGGGCGCTTCGGATCCGCCATGCGATCGGCGATCAGGGCGAAAAGGTTGTGGTTGCTCTGCTCGGTCATTCCGGCCTCAAAAAAAACAGGTACGTCGATAGGGGCGCAATCGGGAGCGGTACCGCCGCGGGCCGGGATCATGCTGCCTGGACCCCCGGATTGACAAGATACCCCAGCCCGTTACCCGCAAAAAAAGCTCATGAGCCTCAAAAAAAATGCCCAGAACTCCAAAAAGAGCAGTCGCGAGGATGTCACGGTTATGGGCAACAAATTTCACAATCCCGTTACGAGTGCATGTATTTTCGCATGTAAAAGTATATCTTTTGAAAACAGCGAAACGCGCGGCGCCCCGTTTTAGTTCTGATGGCCCGCGCACCGGAAGGTCGGGGCCGGACTGATCCGAACTTTGACGCAAAGGAGGTCAGCCCATGTTGTTGGTTTTAAAAAGACGCAAAAAATCGCTTTTGATCGGAGGCCTGTTTTTGACCCTCGCGACGGTCGCCCTGGCGGGCGCGGCGGTAGCTCAACCCGGCCACGGCGCCCCTTCAATGAAGGCTGGCGTGCCCCTACAGGTCGCCAAGGACAAGGGCCATCACCACAAGGCCCAGCGCGCCCCGGATTTCAGGCGCCACAGTGTGCAAGTGGGCTTCAAAAGCCGCAGGGGGTACGGCCACGGCAAAAGGTTTGGCCACAAGTACGGCTATGGCAACAAGTACGGTTACGTCCGAAAATATGGCTATGGAAAAGGTTATGGCCGTGGTTATGGGAAGGGATTTCGGCATGGCAACAGATTTGGCTTCGGCAAGACCTACCGTCACGGTCGAAGCTACGGCCATGGCGGCAAAGCCTACCCCTTTAACTTCAAGAAGCCCTACGGCCATGGCGGCCATCACGGGATCAGCCACGGCATAAGCTACAGCGTACCCCATCATCCAGCGCAGAGTGGCCATGTGATCCGCATTGTGTTCTAGATTGTCATTTGTCACGCGCGGTCCTGTCCCACCAGCAACGGCCCGGCTGCCGGGTCGTTGCCGTGTGATCCAATGCCCTTTTTGCCGCCTTTGGCCGGCGCGCGCGCATTTGCTTGCGTCGTTTGGCGTTGGCGGTTTAAGTAGCTTTTCATGACCGACGATCGTCCCTTTTGGCGCCGCAAATCCCTGGCGGAGATGACCGAGGCGGAGTGGGAATCCCTCTGCGACGGCTGCGGGCTGTGCTGCCTGGTGAAGCTGGAAGACCCGGACGAGGACAAACTGTTTTTCACCAATGTGGCCTGCCACCTCTTGGATCTGGAAAGCTGCCGCTGCGGCAACTACCGCAACCGGCTGGATGTGGTCGAGGACTGCGTCGTGCTCTCCCCGCGTAACATCAACGAAATCAATTTCATGCCCAAGACCTGCGCCTACCGTCTATTGGCGGAGGGGCGGGAGCTTTACTGGTGGCACCATTTGGTGTGCGGCGACCGGGAGGCCGTGCACCGCGCCGGCATCTCCGCCCGGGGCCGGGTGGTCAGTGAGCGCCAGGTGCCCGACGCGGCCCTGGAAGACCACATCGTG
>JANQKX010000500.1 GCA_028280915.1 Kiloniellaceae bacterium | reverse complement strand
ATGAAATAGATGGGGATGAGCACCTTGGCCCGGGGGTGCAGCAAAAGATAGGCGCCCAGAACGCCGGAGATGGCGCCGCTGGCGCCGATCAGCGGGGCTTCCGAAGCGGGCCCGGCCATGACGTGCACCAGGGCGGACAAGGCCCCGCAGAGGAGGAAAAAAACCAAAAAGCGCCAGTGGCCCATGGCGTCCTCCACATTGTCGCCGAAGACCCAGAGGTAAAGCAGATTGCCCGCCAGATGCATGAGGTCGCCATGCAGGAAAATGTAGGTGACCAAGGTCACCAGCGGGTCGACCAGATAGAGCTGCGGCGCCAATACGGCCTGCCCCACAATGGTTTTGGGAATCACCCCAAGACCGTAGATCAGGTCCAGCCCGCCTTCCTGCCCCAGAGCCACCTGAACCCAAAAGGCAATGAAGCAGGCGGCCATCAGCGCCCAGGTCAGCCAGGGTTTCTCAATGGTCAGGGGGCCGTGGGTATCATCGTCGAGGGGGACAAAGGGCATGGTGAAGACCTTGGGCGACGACCTGGGTCGGCGGGGCGGATCAAGCGTCGAGCCGGCACCAAACCGGGGTGTGGTCGGAGGCCTTCGCCTTGCCCCGCGGCCCCCGATCGATATCGCAAGCGTCCAGCCGGTCGGCGGCCTGGGGCGAGAGCAGGAGATGGTCGATGCGCACGCCGTTGTCCTTTTGCCAGGCGCCGGCCTGATAATCCCAAAAGCTGTAGCGATGGGCTTCCTTATGCAGGCTGCGGTAGGCTTCGCAGTAGCCCAGATTCAAAATCGAGCGAAAGAGGCGCCGACTCTCCGGCTGGCAGAGGGCGTCGTCGGCGAAACGCTCGGCGTCGAAGACGTCGTCGTCCTTGGGCGCCACATTGTAATCGCCCCCCAGCACGACCGGCTGTTCGCTGGCCAAGAGGCTTTGGGCGTGATCGTGCAGGCGGCCCATCCAGGCCAGCTTGTAGGGGTACTTTTCTCCGTCGATGGGATTGCCGTTGGGCAGGTAAATACTGGCGACCCGAAGGCCGAAGGTGGTCACTTCCAGGTAGCGGGCCTGGGCGTCGTCCGCGTCTCCCGGCAGGGCCCGCAGGGGATCGCTCAGGGGCGCCTTGGAGAGCACGGCGACGCCGTTATAGGACTTTTGCCCCACCACCGCGCAGTGATAGCCCAGAGCCTCGATCTCCAGGCGGGGAAAGTTCTCCTCCAAGGACTTGGTTTCCTGGAGCAGGGCCACATCGGGTGCGAATTCCTTCAGCCACTCGATTACGTTGGGCAGGCGCGCCTTGATCGAGTTGACGTTCCAGGTGGCGATGGAGACCATGGCGTATTCCGTTCAGCTTAGGGCAAACATCACAAGGCTCGCGACCGGGCAGGGGCCGCGGGACAGGGGTCTTAAGACCGGGGCCTTAAGACAGGGGCGCCAGCTTAACGGGCAGGGGCCTAAATGGCAAAGGAGGAGCCGCAGCCGCAGGACGATACCGCGTTGGGATTCTTGATCTGAAAGGATGATCCGATCAGGTCCTCGACAAAATCGATCTCCGAGCCGGCCAAGAGCTCCAAGGAGGTCTCGTCGATGACCGCGGTCACGCCGCCTTTTTGAAAGGTGCGGTCGTCGGGATTGACCGCGTCGTCAAAGGAAAAGCCGTATTGGAACCCCGAGCAACCGCCGCCGGAAACGGAAACCCGCAGCATCAATCCCGACTGATCTTCCTGGTCCAGCAGCCAGGCCACGCGCTTGACCGCCGAATCACTGAGAGAAATTTGCTGATCCATCTGTTCCATTTGGTGCCGCTCTTGTTTCCACATGATGGCCCGCAGTTGGGCCGATTCCCAAATGATTTTCCTTAACATGGATTATTTAATAGATTGAGGTGCAAATTCAATTCTTTCAAGCAAAGTTGTTATGGATTCCACATCCCCTCCGACCGTGCCGGCGGCCTTCGCCCAGCTTCCCCAAGCGAGCCGCGGCCGTTTGCATGACGAGCCGGAAAGCCCCACCCGCACGCCCTTTCAGCGGGACCGGGACCGGGTGATCCACTCGGCCGCCTTTCGCCGGTTACAGTATAAAACCCAAGTCTTTGTCTATCACGAGGGCGATTATTACCGCACCCGGCTGACCCATTCCCTGGAAGTGGCGCAGATCGCCCGCTCCATCTCCCGGCAGCTGGGGCTGAACGAGGACCTGGCGGAGGGCTTGGCTCTGGCCCATGATCTGGGCCATACCTGCTTCGGCCACGCGGGCGAGGACGCCCTGGACCGGGCCATGGCGCCTTTTGGCGGCTTCGATCACAATGAACAGACCTTCCGCGTGGTTACCCTCTTGGAGCGGCGCTATGCCCAGTTTGACGGCCTAAATCTGACTTGGGAGAGCTTGGAAGGCCTGGTGAAGCACAACGGCCCCTTGACCGGGCCGAAGGTGATCCGGGCGGGGGACAAGCCGGTGCCGCTCACCATCGCGGAATTTTGCCGCCGTTTTGACCTCGAGCTGACGGATTTTCCCTCCGCCGAGGCCCAGGTGGCCGCTCTGGCCGATGACATCGCCTATACCAACCACGATATTGACGACGGCCTCAGGGCCGAGCTGTTTTCGGTCAAGGACCTCTTGGAGGTGCCCCTGGCCGGCCCCGTGTTCCATTCCGTGCTGAAGGCCCACCCGGAGATCGAGGCTTCCCGCCTGATCCACGAATCCATCCGGCGCATGATCAACCTCATGGTGAACGATCTGATGGCGGAAACCCGGCGCCGGCTCGGCGATCTGGCGCCGAAAGACGTCGCCGAGGTGCGCGGGGCCGACCTGCCGGTGGCGGCCTTTTCCGACAAGCTGGCCGCGGATGAGCGGGAACTGCGCCGGTTTTTGTTCGCCGGCATGTACCGCCACTACAAGGTCAACCGCATGACCGCCAAGGCCAAGAACCTGGTGAGAGAGGTGTTTGAGCACTATATGGCGACGCCCAACTGCCTGCCCGATGACTGGCGCCGCCGCGCCGAGGCCCTGGACGGCCGCGCCCGGGCCCGTCTGGTGGCCGACTATATCGCCGGCATGACCGACCGTTATGCCCTGGGCGAGCACGAAAAGCTCTTCGATATCTCTCAAAGAGGTTAGAAAAAACAACGTACTAACCAGATTATTTGATGTTTTGAAATAAAATTTCAAAAACGATAAGACGGTTGATCGGCGAGACCTCAAAGGGTCTAAATCGGGGTGGCTTCGCCGGGCTTGACCGACTCGGGTGTCCTCCCGTTGATTGTGTCTCGATAAGGGGTGACGTTGGTCAAAATTTTGAACTGCTCACGAAGGCGTGCCGGAGACCCAAGACCGGCACTGGGGTGGACTTCCACGGTTGGGCAGATTTTAGGTGGCGAAACCGACCCAGAAGCAGTGCTGCCGGCATATCTGATTTGCACGCGGGTTGATGAGGAAATTTAAGCCATGACCGCCGAAGATAGGACCACCGAAAACAGGACCGCCGAAAATAGGACCGCCGAGAACGAGACCAGCGACAAATGGTCGGATAAGGCCAGCGACAAATGGTCGGATAAGGAAGGACTCTCGGCCGAGCCCGAGCTGCGCTTGCGCCGATTTCTGGAAGACCGGCACAAGGACGAGGAAGAAGAGGCGGATTTGCTCTTTCCGCCGGATGAGGAAAGCAGACCTTTTTCCCTGCGCGGTGCCTTGCCGGCGGCCATTTCCGTTGTGGCCCTGGCCGGCTTTGGCGCGATCATTTGGTTTGCCTATGCTTGGAGTGCGACCCAGGTGGCGCAGGACTCCCTGCCCGTGGTCGCGGCGCAGGATACTCCGATCAAGGAAAAGCCCGAAAGCGAGGGCGGCCTCGAGGTGCCCTACCAGGACCAACTGGTCCTCAACGACAACGGTACGGTCATCAGCGACGCCCAGATCGAGCATCTTTTGCCGCCCCCCG
>JANQKX010000173.1 GCA_028280915.1 Kiloniellaceae bacterium | reverse complement strand
CACGGCTATAGGTGACGGGCCGATCTGGCCCCTGCCCCCAGGACGGGAAAAAACAGCCATTGGCTTGGGTCGGCGCCGGCATGGCCGGCTCGCCGCGCGTCACCGCCGTCATGGCGTCGCGCAGGTCGTGGGAGGTGATCTGACCGCGCAGCTCGCCGATGGCGGCAAAGCGGTCGTCGATGCGGCCGCGATAGACCAGCCGGTCGTCGGTGTCGATGACGAAGGCCTCCGGCGTCACGCTGGGCCCCAGGCGCAGGGCCAGATCCCCCGAGGGGTCGAACAGGATGGGGAAATCCAACTGCCGCGCGTCCCGATAGGCCTCCGCGGCGGGCCGGCTGATGTAGGGGCTGGACATGACCCCGTAGAACTCAACACCCGCGGCCCGGGCTTGCGCGTGAAGCCCGTTCAGCTCCGGCGCGAAACGGCTGGAGATGGGGCAGGTATCGTCGAGAAACACCAATGCCACGGGTTTCAAACCGTCCTCTTGCCCCAGCCTGCGCAGCTGCCCCGCCAGATCCAACACGCGCGCGCCGATGATGTTGGTCGGCCGGTCGCTCAAGGACTTAATGGAGGTATCCGATTGCCGCTGTCCCGCCACCGCTTGGGACCCTGGCAGCACCATCGCGAGGCAGAGGGCCAAGGTGCCCAACAAAAAACGGGTAGCCTGTTTTGGCCGCCGGTCACGGCCCACCAAACACGGTGGTTGAATGCTTGACAATACAGACATTGTCTCCATTCCTTTCAAGCTTCGGCGAAGCTTTACTTCGATGGCGGCTCGGGCGCCGTTTTCCCCGTGCCCAGACCGCGCATGATGGTGCGGAATGCCAGGGCGGCCGCATCGCGGCGCGCCACCGTGCCGTCCTCAACCGCGTCCCAGGCGGCATAGACCAAGGCATCGACCGCGGCGACCATCCAGGCCGTGGGCACGGCCCGGTCCAGGCTACCCTCTGCCTTCATGGCTTCCACAAGCTGAGCCAATTCGTCCCGCTGCCGGTCGGAGGTCGCCTTGACCTCCGGATCGTAAAGGGCCAAGGGCTCGTTCAAGAGGAACCGGAAACGGTCGCCCAAGGGCACGATGGCCTCGAAGACCTGGGCGAGCACCTCCTCGGCGCTCAGCTGATTCATGGGAATTTTCTGGGTGGCTTCGTCGCTCAGCCGCAGGGACTCCATGGTCAAGGCCCGGATCAGATCGTCACGGGTGGGGAAGTAGCGATAGAGGGTGGCCCGGCCGACCCCTGCCTTTTGGGCGATATCGGCCATGGCCGCCCCGGGATTGCGGGCGAGAACGGCGCCGGCGGCCTCCAAGAGGCCTAGCCGGGTCGATGGTGAGGATTTTTTTTGAGACATGATTGTCTCATTTAGGACAACATCGTTGATTTGTCAAGGATCGTCCGCCCGATGCGTGCAATCGGGCAGGTCCCAATTGATCTGAGGCTCGCTCTCGCCTTCAGCCACGGCAAAGGATCAGCTTTCTTGCGAAAGTGACCGAATCAACGTTTCTAGTCTTCCAAGGTAAGCGACAGGGTGAGGCTGGCGCCGTTGGCGACCCGGTTGACCCGCAAGCCGCCGCCGTGGCGCTCGGCCACCGATTTCACGATGGCCAGGCCGAGCCCGCTGCCCCCGCCGGGTGATTTTTGCCCGAAACGGCTGAAGATAACCGCTTCGTCGTCCGGTGTCAGGGCAGTGCCGTCATTGGAGACCGTGATTTCGGCCAAGCCGTCCCGGCGCGCAATCTCGACCCGGATCGACGACAAGCGGGGACCGCCATGCTCGCGGGCATTTTCGATCAGGTTTTTGATGGATTCCCCCACCAAGACCCGGTCGCCCCGAATGCCGGGCGCGGGTTCCGCCATGACAAACTCGAACTCAAGGCCGGCGGCGAGCGCATCGGCGGCCAAGGGCTCGCAAACCGCCCGGGCCACTTCGCCCAGGTCGAAAGTCTCTTTGTGCAGTTCCAGGCCTTCCTGGCGCAATCGGTCCAGGGAAAGAAGCTGCTCGGCCACCCGCGAGGTGGCGCGGGCCGCGGCGACCACATCGACGGCACGGCGCCGGCGCTCCCTGTCCGAGCCCGCATCCCGGGCCGCCTCGGCCATGGAAAGCACCGCCGCGGAGGGATTGCGGAGCTGGTGAGCCGCATCCGAGATGAAGGCCTGGTGGGCCGTCATGCTCAGCTCGACCCGGCCGAACAGCTGGTTCAGGGTCGCAACGATGCCCCGCACCTCCGGCGGCACCTTGCGTCTGATCGGGCTCAGATCCTCGGGCGACCGGGCCTTGATCGCCTCTTGAAGATTAAGCAAGGGGCGCAGACCGATGTTCACGCCGAACCACACGAGCAGCGCCAGCACCGCCAGAAAAACCACCAACAGGCCGGCGGCCCTAAGAGCCAGCTGCCGGGCCAGCAAATCCCGGTCGCGCATGTTTTGCCACACCGTGACGATCGAGGCCCCCAAGGCGTCGGCGGCCACGTCCTCCACAATGCGCACCACCCGCACGGCTTCGCCCCGATAGACCGCCTTGAAGTATTCAGTACGCGGCAGTGCCGTGTTTCCGGTTCTGGGCACCACGGGCGGATAGGCATAGCCGGTGATGTAGATGCCGCCGGGGCCGGTAACGTGATAAAATATCTCACCGCCGGAGGCTCCGCGCATGAGATCAAGGGTCGATGACTGCAGGGCATCGCCCTCGGAGACGGCCACATCCCGCGATATGGCCAGGGCCGTGGCCAAGAGGGTCCGGTCGAACAAGGTCTCGGCGGTCTGCCGCGCGACCGTGTAGCGCCAATACCCCAGCGCCAAGGACAGAATGACCAGCGGCCCCAAGAGCAAGATCAGCAGACGCAGGCGCAGCGACAGCGCCGCGTCATTCACTTGGCTTCCTCGATCATGTAACCCAGGCCGCGCGCCGTTTTGATCTGTACCCGATGGGGCGCCAGCCGTTTCCGCAGGCGGGAGATATGGGGCTCGATCGCGCTTTCCTCCACGTCCGCGCCGATGCCGTAGACATGGTCCAAAAGCTGGCCCTTGGACACCAGCCGGCCGCGACGTTCCAGCAGGCATTCTATCACGGCCAGCTCCCGGCGCGGCAGGTCCAAGCTTTCGCCCTTCACTCTCAGGATACGCGCCGAGCGGTCGAAAACCAATGCGCCGATCTCCTCCTCGACGCCATACTCCAGCGCCCGGCGCCGGGAAAGCGCCCGGATGCGCGCCGCCAATTCATCCATTTCA
>JANQKX010000478.1 GCA_028280915.1 Kiloniellaceae bacterium | reverse complement strand
CTCCGGCTTGATGAGTTCGATCTGCCGTTCCACGAAGGGCAGGCAGCTGGCGATTTCCGTGGCCGTGGGGGTGCGGTTGCCGGGCGGGCGCCAGAACAGCAGGTTGGTGATATAGGCCTGATCCCGGTCGAGGCCGATGGCGCCCAGCATGCGGTCCAGCAGTTTGCCCGCCCGGCCCACGAAAGGCTTGCCCTGGCGGTCCTCGTCGGCGCCCGGGGCTTCACCCACCACCATGAGCTTGGCCTCGGGATTGCCGTCGGCAAAGCAGAGATTCATGGCCGTGGCCTTCAAGGGGCAGCCGTCAAATCCGGCCAGCGCCGCCTTGAGCTCGGCTAAGGTCTGGGCCGACTGTGCCAGCTGCCGCGCGGCGGAGATGGCCTCCGCGTCCGAGGTGAGGGGGCTGAGCAGTGTTGGTGCTCCGGGCAGGCTGCCTTGTTTCGGCGCGCGCGGCGACGCAGTCGGCGGCGGATTTGCGGGAGGCGGCGACCCGCGCTCTTGTGACGGGTCAGGTGCGGCCGGGCGGGCGGCGGGCGCCTCCATCGCCTGGCTGAGCGCATAGCGATCCAGCGCCGCCTCGCCGACGACCTCGTCGGCGCCGGCCTCAATCAGCCACTTAAGCTGGGCCAGCGCTTGCTGCCGATCCTGATCTGAGTTGCTCATGGCCCTAATCTAGCATGTCTTGTCCCGGGGTCGAGGGTCGCTAAGATGGGCGGCGCCTCCATAACCGCTGATCAAGGTCATGACGTCATCCAAGAAGCCAAGCCGCCGACCGCCGGGCAAGCTCACCGCCCTGCAGCGCTATGAGCGGGCATTTAAAGGGCGGTGCAGCCGCTTGGTGCGCTTTCAGGGCAAGCTCCGGCGGACTTTTTCCCGGCCGGCCCCCAGCATCTTCGTCACCTCCATGCCCAAATCCGGTTCCACTTTTCTGTCCCGGGCCTTGGAAGAGGTCAGCGGCTACATTCCCTACTTTCTCGGCTACAAGCATCTGAACGAACAGGATCTTTATCTGCCCCGGGTGATCGATGCCTGGAACATGACCACGGTCAGCCACCAGCATACCCGGGCCAGTGCCGAAAACCTGCGCCTGATGGCGGAGTTCCGCATCAAGCCGGTGATCCTCACCCGCGACATCTTTGACTGCCTGGTCTCCCAGCGGGATCATTTCTTGCGGGAAAGCGCCGATACCCCCTTGTTCACCGTGGGGCCGGATTTTGCCGACTTGAGCGACGAACAGCAGATGGACCTGATGGTCGACCTGGTGTGCCCCTGGTATGTGCGTTTTTTGGACAGCTGGTTTCGGGCGGAGGTGGAGGGCCTTTGGCTCACCTATGAGGAGGCCACGGGGCAAACCGAGGCCGCCCTGGCGCGAATCGCGGCCTTTTACGGCCTGTCCTGGGACGAGGAACGCATCGCGGCGGCGGTTGCTCGGGTGGGCGGCGGTGAGGGAAGCAAAACCCGCTTCAGTGTCGGGCGCTCCGGGCGGGGGGCGGAGATGATGTCGCCCCGGCAACAAAAGCGGGTGCGCCGGCTGTTCGATTACTGCCCCGCCATTCGGCAGGAAATCATCGGGCTATAAGCTGAAATTGCTTGAAAAAGGGTGGTGAAGTCCACGACATAGGCGTCGTGGTAGGACCTTAGCTTGTCGTTTCAGGGTAAAGCGCCCAGATGAACATTGATGTACCAAAGCACCGATGACTAAGATGCCGGATTATTGCCAAACGCTTGAAAATTCATAAGGGATGGGGCTGTGGAACGGGAATTTATGGAATATGATGTGGTCATCGTCGGGGCCGGACCATCGGGCCTGTCGGCGGCCATCAAACTGCGGCAATTGAGCGCGGAAAGCGGCCACGAGATCTCGGTCTGTGTCTTGGAAAAGGGCTCGGAGGTGGGTGCCCATATCCTCTCCGGCGCGGTCTTGGAGCCGCGCGCCCTCAACGAGCTGATCCCCGATTGGCAGGAGCAAGGCGCCCCCCTCAACGCGCCGGTCGACGAAGAAAAATTCATGCTGTTGACCGAAAAGGGGGCCCTATCGGTTCCCATCGGCCTCTTGCCGCCGCAGATGCAAAACCACGGCAACTATGTGGTTTCCCTCGGCAATGTCTGTCGCTGGCTGGGCGAGCAGGCCGAGGCCCTGGGGGCGGAAATCTACCCGGGTTTCGCCGCCGCCGAGGTGGTCTACGACGACCAGGGCCGGGTCAAGGGCGTGGCCACGGGCGACATGGGCGGGGCCAAGGACGGCAGTCAAAAAGGCACCTATACGCCCGGCATGGAGCTGCACGGCAAATACACCTTTTTTGCCGAGGGCTGCCGCGGGTCCCTGACCAAAACCCTGTTCGACCGCTTCGACCTGCGCAAGGATTGCGATCCCCAGACCTTTGGCATCGGCATCAAGGAACTGTGGCAGCTGGACCCCGCCAAGCACAAGCTGGGCACCGTGGTACACACCGCGGGCTGGCCCATGAACAGCAAGACCTGGGGCGGCTCCT